>NZ_JBMKJI010000019.1:0-96057 GCF_049237025.1 Enterobacter cloacae complex sp. SYL001
GACCGGTAACAACGGTACCACGACCGGAGATGGAGAATACGTCTTCGATTGGCAGCAGGAATGGCTTGTCAATCGCACGCTCTGGTTCTGGGATGTAAGAATCCAGGAAGCCAGCCAGTTCGATGATTTTCGCTTCCCACTCTGCGTCGCCTTCCAGCGCTTTCAGCGCGGAACCACGAACGATTGGAGTATCGTCGCCTGGGAAATCGTACTGAGACAGCAGTTCACGAACTTCCATCTCTACCAGTTCCAGCAGCTCTTCGTCATCAACCATGTCGCATTTGTTCAGGAACACGATGATGAAAGGAACGCCTACCTGACGACCCAGCAGGATGTGCTCACGAGTCTGAGGCATAGGGCCGTCAGTCGCAGCAACAACCAGGATCGCGCCGTCCATCTGCGCAGCACCGGTGATCATGTTTTTAACATAGTCGGCGTGGCCTGGGCAGTCTACGTGTGCGTAGTGGCGAGTCGGGGTGTCATACTCAACGTGAGAGGTGTTGATGGTGATACCACGAGCTTTTTCTTCTGGTGCGTTATCGATCTGATCGAAAGCACGAGCAGCACCGCCGTAGGTTTTAGCCAGTACGGTAGTGATTGCAGCGGTCAGCGTTGTTTTACCATGGTCAACGTGGCCGATAGTACCGACGTTAACGTGCGGTTTTGTACGTTCAAACTTTTCTTTAGACATCGATTGTCCCTCTAAGACACGGATAAATCGGTGATATCACCACATCAACCAGGCGAAAATGCCTGAACTGTTGAATACATTTACATTGAAACAGAGAGAAAGGGAGGGAGAAGTGAAGTGGTGCTGATACCCAGAGTCGAACTGGGGACCTCACCCTTACCAAGGGTGCGCTCTACCAACTGAGCCATATCAGCACGTATTGGAGCGGGCAGCGGGAATCGAACCCGCATCATCAGCTTGGAAGGCTGAGGTAATAGCCATTATACGATGCCCGCATCCTGAAACTCGGCTACCCAGTTCTTTCTGTAACAAAAAAAGAGATTTCTCTCTTTTCTGTTCGAGCTGGTCAATTTTTCCAACCAGCTCCGGCGGCGTTGACGCTGCCAGAAAGTGGTGGTGGGGGAAGGATTCGAACCTTCGAAGTCTGTGACGGCAGATTTACAGTCTGCTCCCTTTGGCCGCTCGGGAACCCCACCGGACTTGATGGTGCCGACTACCGGAATCGAACTGGTGACCTACTGATTACAAGTCAGTTGCTCTACCTACTGAGCTAAGTCGGCATCAAGTAGCGCGCATTCTATGGAGACCTGCGCAGTCATGCAACTAAAAAATTGCATAAAACGTTCTTTCGCTCACATTTTATTCGAAACCAGGGCTAACCGCTGTAAATTCATCCGCTCGTGATTAAAAATCCAACATGAACGCCTGATTTCGGCACGCTATAGCCCCGGGTGATGCCTGCCCGGTTAAGCATCGCTTTCCCATATTTTTTCTTATTATTCCTCTCATCTGGTGTTAACCTCCTGCCCATTGTCCAAAATTAACTATGTGATGAGCCCGCACCCGCCGTTTCGTGATGGTTCACAGAAGCATGCTTATGAGCAAAAAAGAGCAAACGTTAATGACGCCCTATCTTCAGTTTAACCGTAGCCAGTGGGCAGCCCTGCGTGACTCCGTCCCTATGACACTGACGGAAGGTGAAATCGCACGGCTAAAAGGGATAAACGAAGATCTCTCCCTGGAAGAGGTGGCAGAAATCTATCTCCCCCTCTCTCGCTTGCTTAACTTTTACATCAGCTCCAACTTGCGTCGTCAGGCCGTACTGGAACAGTTCCTCGGCACGAACGGTCAACGTATTCCTTATATCATCAGTATTGCGGGCAGCGTGGCAGTGGGTAAAAGTACCACCGCGCGCGTGCTTCAGGCGCTGCTGAGCCGCTGGCCGGAACACCGCAGCGTGGAGCTGATCACCACCGACGGCTTCCTGCATCCCAATGAGGTGTTGAAAGAACGCGGCCTGATGAAGAAGAAGGGCTTCCCGCTCTCTTATGATATGCACCGCCTGGTAAAGTTTGTCTCTGATTTAAAATCGGGCGTGCCGAACGTTACCGCACCGGTCTACTCGCATCTGATCTACGACCGCATCCCGGATGGTGACAAAACGGTGGTGCAGCCCGACATCCTGATTCTGGAGGGCTTAAACGTACTGCAAAGCGGGATGGATTACCCTCACGATCCGCATCACGTGTTTGTCTCTGACTTCGTCGATTTCTCAATTTATGTGGATGCGCCTGAAGATCTGTTGCAACGCTGGTATATCAACCGCTTCCTGAAGTTCCGTGAAGGGGCGTTCACCGACCCGGATTCTTACTTCCACAACTACGCTCAGCTCTCTGAAGAAGAGGCTATCAACGTGGCGACCGGGCTGTGGAATGAGATCAACTACGTCAACCTCAAAGAGAACATCCTGCCGACGCGCGAACGTGCAAGCCTGATCCTCACCAAGAGTGAGAAACACGCCGTTGACCAGATTCGTTTACGGAAGTAGATCTCAGACGTAAAAAAACCGGCTTATCGCCGGTTTTTTCCTTTATGCATGCGGCTTTTCGCCGTTTTCATCCTGATCGACCGCGAAGCAGGCCACCAGCTGTCCGCCATAATCTTTCAGTTGTGGCTGCAACTGCGTACACGGACCGAAGCGGCGACGGCAGCGGGCGTTGAACGCACATCCCGGCGGCGGGTTAAGCGGGCTTGGTAACTCGCCGGTCAACTTAATGCGCTCACGACGGTCATCCGGGTTCAGTCGCGGCGTCGCAGACAGTAGTGCCTGAGTATATGGATGACGCGGGTTATTAAAGATCTGATCTTTCGTCCCCTTCTCTACGCAGCGTCCCAGATACATCACCATCACCTCATCGGCAATGTGCTCAACCACAGACAGGTCATGGGAGATGAAAACGTACGACAGCCCAAGATCCTGCTGTAAATCCATCATCAGGTTCAGCACCTGCGCACGCACGGATACGTCGAGCGCCGAAACCGGTTCATCGGCAATCACCACGTCCGGGTCGAGCATCAGACCACGGGCGATGGCGATACGCTGACGTTGACCGCCAGAGAACATATGCGGATAGCGATCGTAATGCTCGGTTTTCAGGCCCACCTTCGCCATCATCGCCAGCGCTTTTTCACGACGCTGCTCTTTGCTCAGGTTGCTGTTGATCAGCAGCGGCTCTTCCAGAATCTGCCCCACTTTTTTTCGCGGGTTCAGCGAACCATACGGATTCTGGAACACAATCTGGATTTTCTGACGTCGCAGTTTCTGCGCCTGCGGATCGTGCTTGAGCAGATCCTGGCCCTGATAGTAAAGCTCGCCGCCAGTCGGAACTTCAATCATCGTTAACAGACGGCCCAGCGTGGACTTCCCACAGCCAGATTCCCCTACCACCGCCAGCGTTTTTCCGCGTTCGAGAGTAAAGGAGACACCATCCAGCGCTTTTACCAGGCGCTCAGGAGCAAAGAGGCCCTTCTTCACCGGGTAATGTTTTTTCAGGTCGATGGCCTGCAACAGCATTTGTTGCGTACTCATAGTGTTGGCCTCCCGGCATCATCGAGTGGGTAGTGGCATTTCGACTGACGTCCGTCAGCTAACAGGTTCAGCTCCGGCTCGTCGACGCGGCATTTATCCGTCGCATACGGGCAGCGCGGGTTAAGCAGACAGCCCTGAGGACGGTCATATTTACCCGGTACCACCCCCGGCAGCGAGGCCAGACGCGCTTTATCCTGCGCGAACTCCGGCAGCGCGCGCAGCAGCGCCTGCGTATAGGGATGACGCGGGGCCCGGAAGATATCGTGTGAACTCCCGGTCTCCACCACCTGGCCTGCATACATCACAATGATTTTGTGTGCCGCTTCAGCCACCAGCGCCAGATCGTGCGTAATCAGCACCAGCGCCATATTCTCTTTCTGCTGCAACTCCAGCAGTAGCTCAATAATTTGCGCCTGAATGGTCACGTCCAGCGCGGTTGTCGGTTCATCGGCAATCAGCAGTTTTGGACGACAGGCAATGGCCATCGCGATCATTACACGCTGACTCATCCCACCGGACAACTGGTGCGGATAAACGTCCAGACGCGATGCCGGATCGGGTATACCCACCTGCGTCAGCAGGTCAATAGCGCGCTGGCGACGGGTTTGCTTGTTACCGCCCTGGTGCACCTTAATGGCTTCCATAATCTGGAAACCCACGGTGTAACACGGGTTCAGACTGGTCATCGGGTCCTGGAAGATCATCGCCACTTCCGCTCCCACCAGCTGGCGGCGCTGTTTTTCGGAAATGCGCTGCAGATCCTGACCATTGAACTCCAGGCTTTCCGCCATTACGCGGCCGGGATAATCAATCAGCCCCATGATTGCCAGTGAACTCACTGACTTACCGGAACCGGACTCCCCAACGATACCAACCACTTCGCCCTGATTTACGCTATAGCTGATGCGGTCCACAGCACGAAACGGTGTGCCTTCATCGCCGAAGTGCACCGATAATTTATCTACATTTAATAACGCCATCTCGTGCCTCTTACTGCTTCAGTTTGGGATCAAGTGCATCACGCAGACCATCACCCATCAGGTTAAATGCCAGCACCGTCAGCAGAATCGCCAGACCCGGGAAGGTGACGACCCACCAGGCGCTTTGCGCGAACTGCAACACGTCGGAGAGCATGGTGCCCCATTCCGGTGTTGGCGGCTGCGCACCCATGCCAAGGAAGCCAAGAGCGGCCATATCGAGAATGGCGTTAGAAAAACCGAGCGACGCCTGAACAATCAGCGGTGCAAGGCAGTTAGGAAGAATATTGACGAACATCTGGCGCATCGCCCCCGCACCCGCCACTCGAGATGCCGTCACATAATCGCGGTTCACCTCGACCAGCACGGCCGCACGGGTTAATCGGACATAGTGAGGAAGCGCAACGAACGTTAGCGCGAGCGCGGCATTGCCTATCGAAGGACCAAAGACCGCGACCAGCACCAGGGCCAGCAGAAGGCTTGGCAATGCCAGCATGATATCGACGATACGCATGATGACGTTATCAACGATGCCGCCGAAGTAGCCCGCCACCAGACCAAGCACAACGCCCATGATCAGCGACAACACCACCACAAGACAGCCAACCAGCAGAGAGAGGCGCGCGCCGTACATCAGACGAGACAGCACATCGCGGCCAACGTCATCAGTACCGAGCAGGTGCGTCAGGCTACCACCTTCCTGCCAGGCCGGTGGCGCGAGCAGCGCATCACGGAACTGGTCCGCGGGGTTATACGGCGCAAGGAAGTTCGCAAACACCGCAATCAGGATCATAATGGAAACATATACCAGCCCGACGACCGCGCCTTTGTTGCGCTTGAAGTAGTGCCAGAATTCCTGCATCGGCGTCATTGGCACCGGTGCGGTAACCGCTTTATTTTGAGTAACTTGTGACATGATGGCCCCTTACTTCTTATGACGAATACGCGGGTTCACCACGCCGTACAGCAAATCGACCAGCAGGTTGACGAGGATAATCATCGTCGCGACCAGCAATACACCGCCCTGCACAACCGGATAGTCACGGCGTTGCAGCGCATCAATCAGCCAGCGTCCAAGGCCTGGCCAGGAGAAGATGGTTTCGGTCAGGATCGCCCCGGCCAGCAGCGTACCGACCTGCAAACCGATAACGGTCACCACCGGCAGCATGGCGTTACGCAGGGCATGAATAATGATGACGCGCATACGGGTCAGACCTTTAGCGCGGGCAGTACGAATATAATCTTCGCCCAGCACTTCCAGCATGGAGGAACGAGTCATACGCACGATCACCGCAAGTGGGATGGTGCCCAGCACCATTGCAGGCAGGATCATGTGCGCAACCGCATCAATGAAGTTGCCCTCTTCGCCCCAGATCGCCGTATCAATCAGCATAAAGCCGGTTAACGGGTTGGTGTCGTCAAGGAAAACCATATCGCTGACACGTCCGGAGACCGGCGTCAGGTTCCACTGCACCGAGACCAGCATGATCAGCATCATGCCCCACCAGAAGATAGGCATGGAGTAGCCGGTCAGTGCCAGGCCAACGGCGGTGTGGTCGAAAATAGAGCCACGCTTAACGGCAGCCAGCACGCCGACGGGAATCCCCACCGCGGTCGCGAAGATCATGGCGCAGATGCCGAGTTCCAGCGTCGCCTGGAAACGCGGCACGAACTCGTCCCACACCGGAAGACGGCTTTTCAGTGAAATCCCTAAATCGCCGTGTAATACGCCCCAGATGTAGTGGAGGTACTGCTGCCACATCGGCTTATCAAGGCCGAGTTCAGCCAGCAGTTGCGCATGACGTTCAGGGGAGATACCACGCTCGCCCGCCATAATCATCACCGGATCACCCGGGATCATATGGACGAAGGCAAAAGTGAGAAGGGTGATACCGATAAACGTCGGGATAACCAGTCCCAGACGTCGGAGGATGAACTGCAACATAACCCGGATTCTCTCTGATGACGCACGCTCAGTAGCGTGTCGTCTGTATTGCTCACAAATGTAAATTCCCTCTCCCTTCGGGAGAGGGTTAGGGTGAGGGGATGCATGCACGCCCCTCACCCCTGCCCTCTCCCACAGGGAGAGGGAGAACACCCTACTTATTATTCAACAGACACGTTTTCGAAGTGGTGTTTGCCCAGTGGATCGACCACGTAGCCCTTCACTTCTTTACGCACTGGCTCGTACACGGTGGAGTGAGCAACAATCAGCGCCGGAGCCTGATCGTGCATGACAACCTGCGCTTGCTTGTACAGTTCGATACGTTTGTTGTGATCATCGGTCGCACGCGCCGGCTGGATCAGGTCTTCAAACGGCTTGTAGCACCAGCGAGAGTAGTTGGAACCGTCTTTCGCTGCCGCACAGCTGAACAGGGTCGCGAAGAAGTTGTCCGGATCCCCGTTGTCGCCGGTCCAGCCCATCATGACCGCCTGGTGTTCGCCCGCTTTGGCGCGTTTCAGGTACTCGCCCCACTCGTAGGTCACAATTTTGGCCTGTACGCCAATCTTCGCCCAGTCAGCCTGAACCATTTCCGCCATACGACGTGCGTTCGGGTTGTAAGGACGCTGTACCGGCATCGCCCACAGCTCAACGGTGAAACCTTTATCCTGGCCCGCTTCTTTCAGCAGCGCTTTCGCTTTCTCAGGATCGTAGGTGTAGTCCTTAATGTCGTCGTTATAGCCCCACATGGTTGGTGGGATCAGGTTCTTGGCCGCAACGCCAGCGCCCTGATAAACGGCTTTGATGATCGCTTCTTTGTTCACCGCGTAGGTCAGCGCCTGACGCACTTTCACGTCATCGAACGGTTTCTTCTCGGTGTTGAAGGAGAGATAACCCACGTTCAGGCCCGCCTGCTCCATCAGGTTGATATTTTTATCCTGCTTCATGCGCGCGATGTCAGCCGGGTTTGGATACGGCATCACCTGACATTCGTTTTTCTGCAATTTTGCGTAACGCACGGATGCGTCAGGCGTGATGGAGAAGACCAGACGGTCGATCTGCGGCTTGGTGCCCCAGTAGCCCGGGAAGGCTTTATACAGAATACGGGAATCTTTCTGGTACTGAAGCAGCTGGAACGGGCCGGTACCGATTGGGTTCAGGTCCACTTTTTCCGGGGTGCCGGCTTTCAGCATGTTGTCCGCGTACTCTTTAGAGAGAATAGAGGCGAAGTCCATCGCCAGGTCAGCGAGGAATGGCGCTTCCGGACGCGTCAGCACAAACTGAACGGTTTTATCGTCCACTTTTTTCACTTCAGCAATCAGGTCTGGCAGACCCATCCCTTCGAAGTATTCATAGCTGCCGCCAGACACTTTATGGTACGGGTTCTGGGCATTTTTTTGACGGTCGAAGGAGAACACTACGTCGTCGGCGTTAAAGTCGCGCGTAGGTTTGAATTCTTTGCTGTCCTGCCACTTCACGCCCTGACGCAGGTGGAAGGTATAGGTTTTACCGTCTTCGCTGATATCCCACTTTTCAGCCAGGCCAGGAATCACTTCCGTGGTGCCGGTTTTAAATTCAACCAGACGGTTATAGATCGGTACAGAGCTTGCGTCGTAAGTCGTACCAGAGGTAAAGAGCTGTGGGTTAAAGCCTTCCGGAGAGCCTTCAGAACAGTAAACCAGGGTTTTTGCCTGTACGCTTGCTGCGACGGTCATGGCCATCAGGCTCAGACCAAGCTTCAGCATCCCTGACTTCTTCAAGGAAATACTCATTATTGTGCTCCAATGTGATGTTTTGCTTTGTTGTGTTACGCCGCCTGACCTTTATTTATTTTTTACCCGGTCCGGTCGGTGATGCCCGAGGGCGTTAAAAGGGATAGAGAATCCTTTCAGAAGAGCGTTTGAGTTGCAGCGCAGATCCTCCCTGAAATGCCCCTCGTGCCCTACAATCTGTCAACAGAATGTGAAAACGTCAATACAGGTGGCGGGGATTTACGTGGAGTGTGAGAAACCGCAAACAAAGATTAAAAAAACTCTGAATGCCAGTTTTCAGCAGAGAAATTTATGCTACTCGCCATGTTGCAGCACAAACCCCTCCCTATTTCGCAACACCCAGTGATTAAGTTTTATTCAGAATGGGTAAATTTTCTTACAGAATGGTGATTATCTGAGCACTAAATACCGCGAACGTTAAAACGCACAGCGAAAAATGCTGAGGTTATCCATAAGCAACGCGAAAAAAGATCAAACTATATATAAAAAAATACAATGGATTATGTCACAAAACCGCAAGCAGGCAGGGGGATGCAGGGCTAAGGGGTATTTTGAGGACTCGGGTGGGGTAACGCGTTAATGCAAAAAGGGCTAACCTTGCGGTTAGCCCTTTTTAGAATGTGGTCGGCGAGAGAGGATTCGAACCTCCGACCCACTGGTCCCAAACCAGTTGCGCTACCAAGCTGCGCTACTCGCCGAATGCGGAGCGCATCTTACTGCTGAGGTGCGCCCTCGTCAATCCCTTATTTTCAAAAAGCCATTCAACTGGCGATATTCTCGCCAGACCAGCTACTGCGCGGCTTTTGTGGTGTTATCAGGGAGTTTACACCAGTTGTTGTTTTCGTTAATCCCACCGTTCGGTGAGGTATAGCCGAGACAGCCCATAATAGTGTCGTACAGCTCAACGTGACGGCGCGGTACCTTAATCTCTGCCTGCTGTTTCAGGTGGGCAAACATTTTAGCTTTGTCCGGGTTTTCCAGATACTTGTCCGACATCCACATGATCATCGGCACGCGGAACTGCTCTGGTGGCGCCAGCTTACGCGGCGTACCGTGTAAATGCTCTTTCTCGTTGATGGACTCGCCGTGGTCGGCCGCGTAGATCACAATCGCTTTCTTATCGCGAAGCTGGTCAATCACCCGGCTGAGGAAGGTATCCACATACAGAATCGAGTTATCATAGGCATTGATCAACTCCTGCTTGCTACAGTTCTTGTTAATGCCGACGCACTCAGGCGTCCATTTGGCGAAATCGCGCGTGTAACGCTGATAGTAGCTGTAGTGTGACCCTTTGGTATGCAGAACAATAAGGTGCTTACCCTGCGGATGGTTTTTCAGCGACTGTTCCATCTCAGAGAGCAGCAGCATGTCATCAACGTTCTTTCCGCGGTTACGCGGCTCGGCGCCAATCTGCTCGCGGTAGGCGATGTTATCCGCCATGGTGTTGGTGTAGAACCACATCTCACTTTGCATGGCGAACAGATCGGAGCTAAATCCAAGCTGCTTCAGAACAGCAAACACGTTTTGCTCTTTGAGAGTGCGCTGAGGGTTATCACTCGCACCGCCCTCGCGAACAAACATACAGCGCAACGAGAGCTTCGTGGCGGTATCGCAGGAGTAGCCGCGGTATGCCACCAGATTCTTTTCCTGCGCCAGTTTCGGGGTGGTATCGCGGTCATAACCGAGAATGCCCATATGATCCCAGCGCGTCGTTTCGCCGATAACGAACACCACGTAAGTATCATCCAGCCCGTCAGCCGGAGCCTGGTAGGTGAACTTTTTGGTCGGGTTAATCAGCGATTTCACATCGCTGGATTCGTCCGCCTGAGCCCAGGCGTAAAGACCTAACGCCGACAGCCAGTTAGACGGCAGGTACGAGTTAGCCACCACGCCGCCGTAGCTTGGCATATCCACGCCTGTCGCTTTTTCGATCCGTTTTTGCTGCTTTTCCATCAGGCGAATAGGCGCCCATACCAGCAGACCCGCCAGAAGAACGACGGCGACGTTGCGGATGCGCTGTCCCCGGGTACGCAGCTGGCGTAACAGGGTGTAGCGACAGGTGTTACTCCAGATAAAGAAGAGCGGGATCAGGCAGGTCAGAATCGTCCACAGGATGAACCCTTGACCCACCACCTCTTTCGAGAGGTCGATGTCCGTGGTCATCACCGAGGCCACAATACCGTAGCCAATGACCACGTTCATGAATGTCATGTAATAGCTTGCGGCGGCGGAGATAATCACCACCAGCGAGGCCAGAATTTGCCATGTACGACGGCCAAAGAGAGAGAGCAGGCGTAACAGGAAGAAGGTCGCCAGAATTGAGCCAAACACTTCAATCGCGGCAAAAATTCCATTTCTTACAGTGAGGTGTTCGAAATAACCTTCCACTCGTCTGAACAGCACCGCGCCATTCAGAAACAAACCGATATAGACAGCCAGCATCAGACACAATCTTTGCTGGGTAAGAGACCTAATATATTTCATGCAAACAACCCTGGGGGAAGGGGTATAAAAACCCGCCGAATCTCAGTGAGAAAGCTGACAGAGTAAGTAGATGCGAGAGAAACCGTTATCAGAAACGTCTACAAGCGCGATAAGTAGACCACAGCAGGGAAGAAAAGTGGCAGCAGAGAATGTGAATCGATGAAGATTTTTACAAAATAGCAAGTCCGGAAGCGATTTAGAAATAAATAAAAGAGGCCCTGCGGCCTCTTTTCATCGCATCATACATGCGCTTCTTTATACAGTTCGCGCTGCGGCTGACGGATCGTGGTGGACAGCGCCAGCGAAATAATCAGCAAAGCGAATATCACGCAGAAGGTCACGTAGAAGCCGCCAAACAGCGAGGCAATCAGTGAACCGCAAATACTGCCGATACCGAAGCCGAGATAAATGACGCCGTAGTTTTTCGCCAGGTTGTTCAGGCCGAAGAACTCGCTCACCAGTGACGGGAAGACGGTAATAGTGCCGCCAAAGTTAAAGGCTACGCAGGCAATTGCTGCAAAGAATGTCGCCTCGTTCAGCGGAGCGAACAGCAGAGCTGCCATACCCACCAGGGAGATGACCTGCCCCAGCGTAATCACACGGATACGGGCGATTTTGTCAGACAGGATACCCAGTACCAGACGACCCGAGAGGTTAGCGATGGAGATGACCGTTACCGCGTTCGCCGCCGTCGCCGCGTCCAGTTTTACCATCCCCTGCGCGATATCTTTCGCCACACCGATGACATACAGACCGCTCATGCAGGCCGTCAGGAACATCACCGCCAGCATCCAGTACTGCGGCTTACGCATGGACTGAGCGAGGGTGAAATCGTTCTCCACCACGCCGTTAACGGTTTTCACTTCCTGCTGCGGCGCATCTTTCATCAGCGTGGCGCCGAAGAGGATCATTACCAGCACAATCACGCCCCAGATCATAAAGGTTTTCTCAAGCCCAACCGAGGCCAGCAGATGGGAGTCAATGAATTTGAACCCCAGGCTGCCCAGGCCATATGAACCAATGGCAAACGCGGAGATAAGCCCTTTACGCTCCGGGAACCACTTCACGCAGTTAGACAGCGTCAGCAGATAACCTGCGCCGTCCGCCAGACCCACCAGCACCCCGGCGCTTAGCCACAGCATCATCAGGTTGTTTGAATGTGCCGTCAGGAAGAAGCCCACGCCCAGCAGGATCCCGGAGGCCATGGTTACGCGCTTCACGCCGAAGCGCTCCTGAAGTTTGCCCGCCACGGAAGAGGAAATCGCTAATCCAAGGCTCAGCAAGCCGAAGGAGAATGCCACCTGGCTTATCGGTGCGCCGAGCTTATCGGACAGGGCGCTGTTAAACAGGCTCCAGGTATAGACCGAGCCCAGTGCGAACTGGGTAACGATGGTGCCGAAAAGCGTCAGCCAACGCGTGCGGTTATAAGTTGATGTGTTCATGGCAGTGTCCTGCAAGAGAAATTAAGGAAGTTCGCTGAGGACACGATAAACAAAACCCCAAAACGCCAGGGGTAAAACGGCATGAAATGCAGGAGATACGGAATGAAATGCCTGGAAGCGGGAATGAATGACCTTGCCGGAAAAGAAAACGCTTAAAGGTGAGTGACCACTATCACCACAGCCCGCGCCGTTATTGTATTAAATATGTTACCGCAGCGTTTAAAAAAGTGACAACCCTAAAATTTGGCGCTTAAGCCCAGGGTGTACAAATATTCTTCCTCCGACTGCTGGTTGTAGCTGATCTTCGCCCAGGGATGTAAATCACCATACTGCGTATCAACGCGCCACCCCAACGAGTTCACGCTGGCATGCCAGAGGGGATCGGTAAGCGGCTGCGTGGTAGTTGCCTCACCAAATGCATTCACCGTTGCAGGGGGAGCGCCATCAGTGCGCCACGCCATGACGGGGCCGGTGGTAAAATGTCCCGCCACGGGAAAATTCCAGCCAACGCTCAGAACGGTTTCCGCATCTGAACCGGATGGGTCGTTCAGGGCAAAGCCCGCAGCATTCTGCGAATGGTTGATACGCTCCGCGAGAATATCTTCATAACGAGGTTGGTGATCGGCGTCCCATGTATAGCGTTCCGTCGTATTACTTTGTGCATCTGAAACGATATATTCCTGTTGCCACGCAAAAGCGGTGTTACATATAAGCAGGCAGGCTGAGACACCCACCAGGCCAGAAGCAGCATGGCGACCACTGATTTTTTTTAACATCATCAAAGCGACTCCAGAAAGAGCCGAGTTCGGCGATATATGTCATTGTTCGAAGAGGTATTAGGGCGTATAGCCCTGTATTAACTATTGTCTCTTTAGCAAACACGTCAAGCCGGGCAGATTGAAATTTTTGCGTTTACCGTATCAGGAAGGGAGATGACCTATGCAACGTTGCGGCTGGGTAAGCCAGGATCAGCTTTATATCGATTATCACGACAAGGAATGGGGCGTGCCGGAAACCGACGGTAAAAAACTGTTTGAAATGATTTGCCTTGAAGGCCAGCAGGCCGGGCTGTCGTGGATCACCGTTCTGAAAAAGCGTGAGAACTATCGCAAGGCCTTCCACCATTTCGATCCGGTTGCGGTGGCCGCCATGACCGACGAAGACGTGGAAAGGCTGGTTCTGGATACCGGTATCATCCGCCATCGCGGTAAAATTCAGGCCATTATTGGTAACGCGCGTGCTTATCTGGCGATGGAGCAAAACGGCGAACCCTTCTCAGCTTTTGTCTGGTCGTTTGTGGATAACGAGCCGAAGGTGACGCAGGCCGCCACGCTTGCAGAGATCCCAACGTCGACCCCCGCCTCAGATGCCCTGTCAAAAGCGCTGAAAAAACGCGGCTTTAAGTTTGTGGGCACCACCATCTGCTACTCCTTTATGCAGGCCTGCGGGCTCGTAAATGACCACATTAAGGGCTGCTTCTGCCACCCGGAGGGCCACCATGATCCGCAAATGGCAAAGTGAGGATACCGCTCCGCTTTTGAGTCTGTGGCTGGAGAGCACCACCGAGGCGCATCCGTTTATCGACGCAAGTTACTGGCAAGCGAATGAAGCGGTAGTGCGGGATGATTACCTTCCCGCCGCCGAGACCTGGGTCTGGGAGGAAAACGGTACCCTGTGCGGTTTTATCAGTGTCATGCAGTTCCAGTTTGTGGGGGCGTTGTTTGTCGCCCCGGCGTTCATCGGAAGGGGGATCGGGCGTGCGCTGCTGAACTATGTTCAGCAGCACTACCCGTATTTAACCCTGGAGGTGTATCAGAAAAACGTGCGGGCGGTGAATTTCTATCATGCTCAGGGTTTTCGCATCGAAGACAGCGCCTGGCAGGATGATACCCAACACCCGACGTGGATCATGAGCTGGCAGGCGGATCAAATGCCGTAAGGGAAAGCGCCGGCCCCTCATATTTCTCTACCCATGCCAGCGCCGTATTCCCCGCACAGCCGTTCCCCAGCTTCGAGCTGGGGAGATCTTTGGTCAGCACGTTTACGGCGCCGTTCTTACAAATACCGCCCTCGTCCAGCGCCAGATCCGGCCATGCTCCCTGATGAATGCAGAACACGCCTGGGCGGATCCCGTCACTCACCACGGCGCCAGCCAGCACCTGCCCGCGTGCGTTCCAGACGCGAACGAGATCGCCGTCGTTAATCCCCCGCGCCTTTGCATCGTCGCTATTCAGCGCGATCGGCTCACGACCCGCCACCGCATACTGCTCGCGCAGAGCCGAATAGTTGAGCTGGCTGTGCAGACGATGGGCAGGATGGGCAGACAGCAGCTGAAGCTGCCCCGGCTGCGCATTGCCATGCCATTCGTCCGGCTCCAGCCACGCCGGGTGCGGCGGGCAGTCCGCGTAGCCAAAGCTGGCGATGCGCTCGCTGTGGATCACAATCTTCCCGCTTTCGGTTTTTAACGGGTGATTCTCCGGATCGCGACGGAAGTCAGCAAAGCGCACAAACCGCGCGTTCTGCTCGCTTTCCGGCATTTCGAAGAGTTGATTCGCCTCCCAGAACTCAGCAAATGGCGGCAGCGTCACGCCCTGCGCAGCCCCGCGCTGGCAGGCAATCTGGTAAAACGTTTCCAGCCATTGCAGATCCGTTTTGCCCTCGGTGAAACGCTCCCGTCCGCCCGCTTCCCATAATTCACTCAGGTCAGCAAAGACGTCATAATCATCCCGCGCTTCATCCCGGGGAGCCACGACGCGCTTCATCGGTACCATATGCTGGTTGCTGTAATCCCCCGTCATGGTGAGATCGTTACGCTCGAACGAGGTCGTGGCGGGCAAAACGATATCGGCATGTTTCGCTGACGCGGTCCAGAAGCACTCCGAGATCACCACCAGCTCCGGTTTCTGCCAGGCGCGGATCAGGCGGTTGGTATCCTGGTGATGGGTGAAGTTGGCCCCACCCGCCCACCAGACAAACTTAATATCCGGGAAATGGCGATCCTGACCGTTGTGCTGATAAAACCCGCCGGGGTTCTCCAGAGCTTCAACAATGCGTGCCACCGGAATTTTATCCACAGCGTCCACGCCACCCTGCACCGAGCCCTGCATGGACGCCAGCACCGCCGCTTTACGCGTCGGGTTGCCGCCGTTGGCAAAGTGATAGGAAAGGCCAAAACCGCCGCCGGGTGTGCCAATCTGCCCAAGCATCGCGGCGAGCGTCACCAGCATCCAGTGCTTCTGCTCGCCAAACTGCTGGCGCTGCATCCCCCATCCGGACATGAGCATCGTGACATGGCTATGGAATAACGCTGCCAGTTCGCGGATTTTAGCGGCATCAACGCCGCAAATCGCCGCAGCCCACTCTGCGGTTTTGGCGATACCATCGGTTTTGCCCGTCAGATAGTCGGCAAATTTATCGAACCCCGTTGTGCAGCGCGTCAGAAATTCCGTGTCGTGCCAGCCGTTCTCCACCAGGGTGTGGGCGATACCCAGCATCATCGCCACGTCGGTGCCCATATGCGGCGCGATCCACTCGGCGCTGTCGCCGAAGAAATCAAGCGTTTCAGAACGCATCGGATCGATACAGATGATGCGCTTGCCGCTTTTGCGCAGCGCATCGAAGTAGGAAACGCCCTGCTCGTCGGACGCATTCCAGGCAATTTTAAGGGTATTGAGCGGGTTGGCGCTCCACAGCACCACCACTTCTGTATGCTCCAGCACCAGCGGCCAGCTGGTCTGCTGCTGATAAACCTCATTCCCGCCCACGACATACGGCATGATCGCCTGCGCCGCGCCGGTCGAGTAATCACCCAGATGGCCGGTATATCCTCCGGCCAGGCTCATATAGCGTTGCAGCAGGGTTGCGGCCTTATGCAGCACGCCGTTTGAGCGCCAGCCATAGGAGCCGGCAAAAATGGACGACGGGCCATAGCTGTCGCGGATGCGTTTATGCTGCGTATGGATCAGCGCCAGGGCATCGTCCCAGCTCACGCGCACGAACTCATCCTGCCCGCGAATACCTTGCGGTTTATCCGGTGACGCCAGAAAGCCTTTACGCACCATCGGCCAGCGTACGCGAGTTTTGCTATGTACCTGATCGCGAACGACGGTCTGTAAAGAGTTGAGATGGCGCGAAGGCAAAGCCCCGCGAGACGACAGCACGGTGTCGCCATCGGTTTCGACCAGCATCGGCCCCCAGTGGGCGGCGGTCAGAATGGTTTTTGTTGAGGTGCTCAAAGCGTGCGCTCCTGGTTGCGTGCAGGTATGACGGCCTTTCATTGAGGCAGTTTATCGTTTGTGACAAATTTCAGAGTTATATACTGAATTTTCTCCGTATTCGGACGTCATAATCCACTGCCACGTCCGTCGTGGCAAAGAATAAAAAGGATTAAGGAAATAAGATGAAAAAACGCGTACTCGTTATTGCCGCTCTGGTGAGCGGTGCTCTGGCTGTTTCAGGCTGCACAACCAACCCTTACACCGGCGAACGCGAAGCGGGTAAATCCGGCATTGGCGCGGGTATTGGTTCCCTGGTGGGCGCTGGCGTTGGCGCACTCTCCTCCTCCAAGAAAGATCGCGGTAAAGGTGCGCTGATTGGCGCAGCGGCAGGCGCAGCCCTGGGCGGCGGCGTGGGTTATTACATGGATGTGCAGGAAGCAAAACTCCGTGACAAAATGAAAGGTACAGGCGTGAGCGTGACGCGCAGCGGTGACAACATCATCCTGAACATGCCAAACAACGTGACCTTTGACAGCAGCAGCGCGACGCTGAAACCCGCAGGCGCGAACACCCTGACCGGCGTGGCCGCGGTGCTGAAAGAGTACAACAAAACTGCCGTGAACGTGATTGGCTACACCGACAGTACCGGCAGCCAGGATCTGAACATGCGTCTGTCGCAGCAGCGTGCCGATTCCGTGGCCAGCTCGCTGATCACCCAGGGCGTAGAAGCGAACCGCATCCGCACCAGCGGCATGGGTCCGGCTAACCCGATCGCCAGCAACAGCACGGCGGAAGGCAAAGCGCAGAACCGCCGCGTTGAGATTACGTTGAGCCCTGTGCAGTAGGTAAAAGCAAAACGGCAACCCTGTTGCCGTTTTAGTGTTTGCGCCCTCTCCCGTGGGAGAGGGTTGGGGTGAGGGCATCAGACCGCCACCCGGCAAATTGCTTGATTCGTCAGATTTTCCCGCTAAGGTATTCTCACTAATTTCAGGGAAATCAGCGATGAGCAAACCAACCCGGGCCACCATCAGCGACGTGGCGAAAGCCGCCAAAACCGGTAAAACCAGCATTTCACGCTACCTCAACGGCGAGAAACACCTGCTTTCCGATGCACTGCTGGCGCGAATTGAACAGGCCATTGCCGATCTCAACTACCGTCCCAGCCTGATGGCGCGCGGCCTCAAGCGGGGTCGTACCCGTCTGATTGGCCTCATCATCGCCGATATCACCAACCCTTACTCCGTTAACGTCCTCAGCGGCATTGAGGCGGCGTGCCGTGAGAAAGGCTTTACCCCGCTGGTCTGTAACACCAATAACGAAGTTGATCAGGAGTTGCACTACCTCGATCTGCTGCGCAGCTATCAGGTGGAAGGGATCGTGGTCAATGCCGTCGGGATGCGCGAAGAGGGACTAAATCGCCTGCAACAATCGTCGCTGCCGATGGTGCTTATTGACCGCAAAATCCCGGAATTTGCCTGCGATGTGGTCGGGCTGGATAACACCCAGGCGGCCACCACTGCCACCGAACATCTGATTGAACAGGGTTTCGAAGCCATTTTGTTCCTGAGCGAACCGCTGGGTATGGTTAACACCCGCCGCGACCGCCTGGCTGCATTTCGTGCCACGCTGGCGCGTTATCCCGGTGTGATCGCCGAAAATGCCGAAATCTCCCTCCATGAAGCCGATCAGCTGGATAATACCCTGCGCCAGTTCCATACCCGCCATCGGGGTATGCGCAAAGCGGTGATCTCCGCGAACGGGGCGCTGACGCTTCAGGTTGCCCGCTCGCTTAAACGCATTGGCCTGCACTGGGGCAGCGACATCGGCTTACTCGGCTTTGATGAACTGGAGTGGGCTGAACTTGCTGGCGTAGGCATTACCACCCTCAAACAACCCACCTGGCAGATCGGCTATGCCGCGGTTGAACAAGTGGTTCGCCGCATTGAAGGCACCCGCGACGCCGTACGCGAGCAGGTTTTTTCTGGCGAGCTGATCGTTCGCGGCTCTACTGCCCGTTAATTTCCCCTTCGTGACAGCGATCATAAATTCAGCATCCCGATCTTTTCTTTGGAACCGGTTCCATCTAGCGTAATACTATCGATTACGCCCTGGAGTCAGGAAATGAGCAGGAAAATTATGGTGGTCACCGCCGCGTATGGCGCGGATCAGGTGCGACAAGCAGGCGGTCAACGGGCGATGCTTCCCGTTATTGCCGGCGCAGGGGCTGATGGCGTTGAAATCCGCCGCGAGCTCTTCAGCAGCGACGAGTTAATGGCCCTGCCTGCGCTCGGCGAGTCCATTGAACTGCTGGGTTTACTGGCGTGCTACTCCGCCCCGGCCCCCCTGTTTATGCCCGATGGAACCCTCAACCCGGATCTTCCGCGCTACCTTAGCGAAGCCAGCACCCTGAACGCCCTGTGGCTTAAAGTCTCGCTGGGCCATTTCAGCGACAAACAACCGCTTGAAGCCCTGCGCGTACTGCTGGATGAAAGCGGCATGACGCTGGTGGTGGAAAACGACCAGACCGACTGCGGTCAGCTCGCTCCGATGCAGCGCTTCAAAGCTGCCTGCCGGGTAATGGCGCTGCCGGTCACGCTGACGTTCGATATGGGCAACTGGCTGTGGGTTGGCGACTCCCCGGAAGAGGCTGCACGTCAGTTGGCTCCCGCCGTGAGCTACATTCATGTGAAGGCCGCGGTCCCGCATAAGGCGCAATTCCGCGCCGTCGCGCCGGATCAGACCGATTCTCGCTGGCGGGATCTGCTTAATCAACTCCCTGCCGATGCGCCACGCGGTATCGAATTTCCGCTGGAAGGGACGGATCTCACCGCCGTCACCCGCCATTACGTCAACCTGCTGCGCGAGGAGTAGACCATGCACAAGACGCTGGATGTCATCACCATCGGCGAGGCCATGGCGATGTTTGTCGCCACCGAAACAGGCGAGCTGAGCGCAGTGGAGCACTTTATCAAACGCGTTGCAGGTGCTGAGCTGAATGTTGCTACCGGCCTTGCGCGGCTGGGGCTGAATGTTGGCTGGGTAAGCCGCGTGGGAAATGACAGCTTTGGCCATTTCGTACTCGACTCGCTGAAAAAAGAGGGCATTGATGCCGCAGGCGTGACCCTCGACGGACGCTTCCCGACGGGCTTTCAGCTGAAATCTAAAGTTGAAAATGGAACCGATCCCATCGTGGAGTATTTCCGTAAAGGCTCAGCGGCAAGCCATCTCTCCGTGGATGATTATCACGCCGCGTATTTCTCCTCCGCGCGTCACCTGCACCTGAGCGGCGTGGCGGCGGCACTCTCGGCCAGTTCGTACGATTTACTCGATCATGCCGCTTCGGCAATGAAAGCGCAGGGCAAAACGATCTCCTTTGATCCAAACCTGCGTCCGGTGCTGTGGAAAAGCGAAGCGGAGATGGTTGAGAAACTCAACCGACTGGCGTTTCAGGCGGACTGGGTACTGCCGGGGGTAAAAGAGGGAATGATCCTCACTGGCGAGAGCACGCCGGAAGGCATTGCTGATTTTTACCTCAACAAAGGAGTAAAAGCCGTGGTGCTGAAAACCGGTGCTGACGGTGCATGGTTCAAAACTGCCGACGGCGAGCAAGGCGCCGTCGCTGCGGTAAAAGTCGATAACGTGGTCGATACCGTGGGTGCGGGCGATGGGTTTGCCGTCGGGATCATCAGCGCCCTGCTGGAGGGCAAACCGCTGTCGCAGGCCGTGGCGCGAGGCAACAAAATTGGTTCGCTGGCGATTCAGGTGCAGGGCGACAGCGAAGGATTACCAACACGAGCAGAGCTCGGAGTCTGAATTCCCTCTCCCTGTGGGAGAGGGCCAGGGTGAGGGCAGCAATCCGCACCAGATACTTAAGCCACCGTGTACCCTACAGACAACGGCGGCAACAACCTCAACAACAGAGGCAAGCCTATGAACAGTTCGACCAATGCAGTAAAACGCTGGTGGTACATCATGCCAATCGTGTTTATCACGTACAGCCTGGCGTACCTGGATCGTGCCAACTTCAGTTTTGCATCCGCCGCCGGGATCAACGAAGACCTCGGGATCACCAAAGGGGTTTCCTCCCTGCTGGGCGCCCTCTTCTTCCTGGGTTATTTCTTCTTCCAGATCCCCGGCGCGATTTACGCTGAACGCCGCAGCGTGCGAAAGCTCATTTTCATCTGCCTGATCTTATGGGGTGCATGTGCATCGCTGACTGGCGTGGTGAATAATATTCCTGCTCTGGCGGCTATTCGCTTTATTCTCGGCGTGGTTGAGGCGGCCGTCATGCCAGCAATGCTGATTTACATCAGCAACTGGTTCACAAAATCTGAGCGTTCACGTGCCAATACGTTCCTGATACTCGGTAACCCGGTCACCGTGCTGTGGATGTCGGTGGTTTCCGGCTATCTGATCCAGTCCTTCGGCTGGCGCGAGATGTTCATCATCGAAGGGGTTCCCGCGATTATCTGGGCCTTCTGCTGGTGGGTGCTGGTGAAAGATAAGCCAGCCCAGGCAAAATGGCTTTCTGAAGACGAAAAAGCCGCACTCCAGGCGCAGCTGGATAAAGAGCAGCAGGGGCTGAAAGCGGTACGTAACTACGGCGAAGCCTTCCGCTCCCGGAACGTTATTCTGCTATGCGCACAGTATTTTACCTGGAGTATTGGCGTGTACGGCTTTGTTCTGTGGCTGCCGTCGATTATCCGCAGCGGCGGTGAAAACCTTGGCATGGTGGAAGTGGGCTGGCTGTCATCAGTGCCTTACCTGGCTGCAACCATCGCGATGATTATCGTCTCCTGGGCATCGGACAAGCTGCAAAACCGTAAGCTGTTCGTCTGGCCACTCCTGCTGATCGCTGCTTTTGCCTTCATTGGTTCCTGGGCCGTAGGCGCGAACCACTTCTGGGCCTCGTATACGCTGCTGGTGATTGCGGGTGCGGCCATGTATGCCCCCTATGGTCCGTTCTTTGCCATCATCCCGGAAATGCTGCCGCGTAACGTCGCAGGGGGCGCGATGGCGCTGATCAACAGTATGGGTGCGCTGGGTTCGTTCTTTGGCTCGTGGTTTGTGGGCTATCTGAACGGCGCCACCGGCAGCCCTTCAGCTTCTTACATCTTTATGGGGGTGGCGCTTTTTGCCTCGGTATGGCTTACTCTGATCGTTAAGCCTGCTAATAATCAACAGCTACCCGTCGGCGCACGCCACGCCTGAATCCTTTTAAATCAACGGAGATTAGCATGAAGCCGTCCGTCATTTTGTACAAAGCACTGCCTGAAGATCTGCAAAAACGCCTGGAGGAACACTTTACCGTTACCCGGGTAAAGAACCTCAGCCCGCAAACCGTGGCACAGCACGCCGACGCGTTTGCCTGCGCCGAGGGCCTGCTGGGTTCAAGCGAAAAGGTGGATGCAGCGCTACTGGAGAAAATGCCGAAGCTTCGTGCAACCTCAACCGTTTCTGTGGGCTACGACAATTTCGACGTGGATGCGCTTAACGCGCGCAACATCCTGCTGATGCACACGCCACATGCTCTGACGGAAACCGTCGCCGACACGCTGATGGCGCTGGTGCTCAGCACTGCTCGTCGCGTGGTGGAAGTTGCTGAGCGCGTGAAAGCGGGCGAATGGACCAAAAGCATTGGCCCGGACTGGTTCGGCGTGGACGTACATGGCAAAACGCTGGGGATTGTTGGGATGGGCCGTATCGGTCTGGCGCTGGCACAGCGCGCCCATTTCGGCTTCAACATGCCCATTCTGTATAATGCACGCCGTCATCACGCTGAAGCTGAAGAACGTTTCAACGCCCGTTACTGCGAGCTTGATACGTTGTTGCAGGAAGCCGACTTTGTCTGCCTGATCCTGCCGCTGACGGATGAAACGCGTCATCTCATCGGCAGGGCGGCGTTTGAAAAGATGAAGAAATCGGCCATTTTCATCAACGCAGGTCGCGGCCCGGTGGTCGATGAGAAGGCGCTGATTGAGGCACTGCAAAACGGTGAGATCCACGCCGCCGGTCTGGACGTGTTTGAACAGGAGCCACTGCCGGTGGATTCTCCGCTACTGAACATGCCAAACGTCGTCGCCCTGCCCCACATCGGCTCTGCCACTCACGAAACACGCTACAACATGGCGGCGACCGCCGTGGATAACCTGATTGCCGCGCTCGGCGGTAAAGTGGATAAGAACTGCGTTAACCCGCAGATACAACAGTAGAAACGAAAAAACCCGCCAGAAGGCGGGTTTTTGAATTTTGTGCTACTGGGTTGGAAGCTTACAGGCTTACAACGTTACCAGCTGCTGGGCCTTTAGCGCCGCTTTCGATGGTGAAGGAAACTTTCTGACCTTCATCCAGAGATTTGTAGCCATCGTTCTGGATAGCAGAGAAGTGTACGAACACGTCTTTAGAGCCATCGTCAGGAGTGATGAAGCCGAAACCTTTATCAGCGTTGAACCATTTTACCAGACCAGTCATTTTAGCAGACATAGAAATTACCTTATTAACAAATATATTGTGCCTTCCGGCTTGATGGATTGCGTTACAGATTTTTAAGCGATGAAGGAAGGGTCACTACGAAGGGTATCTATGGATAACAATCTGGACTGCTTTACTAAACTGCTTTAGGTCTGTGTAACAAACCGACGAAGATAGTTATACCGATATGGTAGAAGAATGACAAGCGTTATTTTCATCATGCATAAAAAAACCCCGCCGAAGCGGGGGTTTTTCTTATTCCGTTGCAGCGACCGCTGCGCTCCAGGCCTGGCTAAAGGCCTGATGCTGGGACGCCAGCGGCCCTATCAGCGTATTGTACTGACTCGCCTGCTGGGAGGTCGGGAACTGGATACCGTTAGAGACGAAGCTCACCTGCGTACCCTGCTCATTAATAAAGTCACCCACCTGAACCAGCTGCTGAGTAAAGACTTGCGCCGCCGGGATCAGTGGTTGCAAGGCGTTTGACGGCTTGGTCACGACTTTCTCATACACCTGGTCATAAACCGGCTTGAGATCCTCGTCCTGCTTCAACGCGGAGCGCGACGCATCAGCCTGCATTTTGGCATTTTGCAACTGCTGGCTCAGCACCCCAAGGGCGCCGTTGGACTGGCGCAGCGGTTCGCGCTGGGTCATATAATCCTGTGGAACGCGAATGGCATTGACGCTATCCACGACCGGGCGAATGCCCGAATCCATCGCCTGGCTTACCTGCTGTGAATAGCCATACAGAATGGCGTAATCCGACACGAATGGACCAAACTGTTTTTTCTGATCCGCAGTCAGCGTTGGTAAACGCTCGCCGCTACGCATCACTGTATTCTGTAAAAAATCGATAAACGCTTTGCGCTGATCGCCTTCTTTATCGAAACACCCACTCAGGCTAACAACCATCAACAACGCCGCAATAGGCGCAAACCAGCGAGAGCAGGACTTTCCTGTCGCCATTTTATTACTCCTTTCACCCAAAAAGCGCACACCGGCACACGCGTGCCCAACGCTGACAAGGATAGTCCAGGTCAGCCTTGCAAGATAGAGTTTTCATGCAAAACGGGTATTGCCGTTTTTGTACTGACTATTTACAAAAAAATACCTGTGCATCCCTACATATGATTAATCAGGTAATTAGCATAACTATCCATATAGCTGAAACGGGTAAAGCGATCGTTATCGCACAATTAATCACAACCGTGACGATCCTGTGTTTGGTTTAAGGACTATTCTTAACATGCTCTCTGATGTTCATGATCCCGATGTGTGATTTATGAGGAGTTCTCAATGGAATTAAAAGATCCTGAGTTTGAGCTGCTGAGCAGCCTGGAACAGATTATTTTTAAAGATGTACCGCCGACAGTTACCCTGAATCAAAAGTCCAATCCTTTTAGTGAATTTGAGCGTTTACGCAAAGGGTCGGGCCTGAAAACAGATGAATTCGCAAGAGCGATGGGTGTCAGCGTAGCGATGGTGCTGGAGTGGGAGTCAAAGCGTGAAAAACCTACCCCAGCCGAGCTAAAGCTGATGCGCCTGATACAGGCAAACCCTGACCTTCGCAAGCAGTTAGCCTGATAAAGTTTGTTTGCCCCCGCCCTTGCGGGGGCTTGTGTTTAGAGGCTTTCACATCGCCATCCCGACTCTTCCCACACCAGCTCATGCGTCAGCTTTAATCCTGCTAAAAACGCTTCATCGTGCGACACCACCAGCAGCGCGCCGGGATAATCGGCCAGGGCCGCTTCAATGGCCTGAACGGAAGCCAGATCGAGGTGGTTGGTCGGCTCATCCAGAAGCAACAGCTGCGTTGCCGCTTCACGCCACAATACGCAGGCTAGCGCGGCCTTCAGGCGCTCGCCGCCGCTTAGATCGGCCAGTGGAAGTGTCACTTTCTCCGCGCCCAGCTGAAGCTGCGCTAAACGGGTACGCAGCGCCCCCTCTTCGAGCGGCGTATTGCCCAGGCTAAGGTGTGTCATCACCGACTGCGACAGATCCAGCCGGGAAAGATGCTGATCGAGATAAGCACATCTGACGGAGACCTTACAGGTTCCCGTAACAGGGGCGGTTTCGCCCAACATCACTTTCAACAGCGTGGATTTCCCACAGCCGTTCGGCCCGCGTAGCGCCACGCGCATCGGGCCATCCATTCGCCAGTTTATCGGGGAGACAGGCACGTGCGGAAGCACCAGTTCTTCCAGCACCAGCACCTGTTTTCCCTCCGGGATTTCACTGCCCGGCAGGGTAAACATCACCGCGTTATCCTCTTCAACCCGCTCGCGTGCCTGGTTAACCGCAGCGTTCAGGGCATGATTTTGATCGCTATGCTTTTTTTTCCAGGAACCAATCCGCTCTTTCGCCGCCCCTTTGTATTTGACCCGTTCAAACGAGGCGATGTTAAGGCTGTCGACCGTGCGAAGCGTTTTGGCCGAACGACGCTGGCTGTCGTCATGCTCTTTATGCATACGGGCGCGGGTACGCTTGCGTTCGGTGGCAGCATGCTCCAGCGCGGCGCGGGCAGCCAGTTGCTCAGCATCACGCTGGGTTCGATAGTCAGCATAATTCCCGCCGTAGCTGCGCAAGCCCAACGCGCTCAGTTCAAGGATACGCGGTACCTGGGCCAGCAACTCACGGTCGTGAGAGGCCACCAGCACCCCGCCCTGATACCGGGAAAGCTGCTCGTAGAACCACACGCGGCCTTGCCTGTCGAGGTGGTTGGTCGGTTCGTCCAGCAGCAGGTAATCAGCATCCGCGGTGAATGCGCCGCACAGCAAGGCACGAATGCGCTCGCCGCCGCTTAGCTCTGCCGCGCGTTTGTTCGGCTCAAAAGAGGGAAGTTTTGCAGCGATAAAAGCCTGGCTTAGCCGTTCAGCCAGATCCCAGTAACCATCGAGCGTGTCGAGATCGTCGGGTTCATAATGACCGCCGTCGATGCGCGTGCGCGCCGCAAAGATCGCGTCGTAACCAAGCAGTCCGGCAAGAGTCGTATCCGCAGAAATATCCTGCTGCTGCGCCACATAGACGTGTGAACCAAAGCGCTCAACGTGACCGCTGGCGGGTTCATCAACCCCTGCCAGCAGACGCAGAAGGCGTGTTTTACCGCTGCCGTTGCGGCCAACCAGCGCACACACTGACGCATCCAGAGAAAGATTCAGTGGACCAAAAAGGATATCGCCCGTCGCAAACTGACAGGTGACCTGATGCAAAATAAAAGAGGGGGATTGCGCAAAATGAGCCATAAGCACTCCTGAATGAAATCAAAACATCCCCTGCCGACGCGATGCGTTGAGCAAGGATCGAAATTCATCAGTCGTGTTTGTTCATTTTTGGGGGGCGCTCCTGAGGGCGAAATTTAACGGGAACAAGAATAACGGCAATGCGCCGCCCATTTCAAGGTTAAATTTTCACCAGCGCTATTGCCCGAGCGTAAAAACCCGCCGAAGCGGGTCTCACAATCAGATAAACGCAAACGCATCGCCAAACAGACGATCTTCCCGCGCGTCACGCTCGTTGCAGAACAGGTCGCGGGCAATTTTCGCCATTTCAAAGCGACCGGCAATGTAGATATCGTGCCCGGCCAGCGTTCCGTGATCCTGCAATACCGCAGTCAGCACCGTACCGCTGCGCCCGCGCCAGCCCTCTTCCGGCTGCTCGACAACCGGCTCGATGCGCAGGTTTGGATGATTGACGCTCAGCGCTTCCAGCTCAGACAGATCGTAAAGGTGCTTCTCTTCACGGCCGCCCCAGTAGATGGTGATATCGCGATTTGGATTACGCGCCAGCGCCGTCAACAGAATAGAGCGGACATAGGAGAAGCCTGTACCACCGGCAATCAGGATCAGCGGACGGTCTTCGTCTTCACGCAGCCAGGCCTCGCCATGAGGAATATCGACCACGATTTCACGCTCTTTCAGGATGCGATCCATCACGGCCATCGCGTACAGGTTAAGCTCAGACGCACCAATATGCAGCTCAATAAATTCCTTCTCTGCTGGCGTTGAGGCCATAGAGAAAGGACGCTTATCACGCTCGTCCATCACGACCATCAGGTACTGACCGGCACGGAATGAGAATGCCGCTTCAGGAACCAAACGGACGCGATATACGGTGTCGGTAATAGCATCTACCGACGTCACTTTACAGCTTAAGGTTGTCATTCGCTCTCTCTGTCGGGAAGTCTATAGGGCTAAACGGTCTTATTCTGCCTTACCGTTATTCATTATGGCCAGCTCGTCCCAGATCGCGTCAATTCGCGCGGTCACGGCAGGATCTTTTTCGATCGGGCGACCCCATTCACGGTCGGTTTCGCCAGGCCATTTGTTCGTGGCATCCAGTCCCATTTTTGAACCAAGGCCGGAAACCGGCGAGGCAAAGTCCAGATAATCAATCGGCGTGTTTTCCACTAACACCGTATCACGCGCCGGATCCATACGCGTGGTGATGGCCCAGATGACGTCATTCCAGTCGCGGGCATTGACGTCATCATCGCAGACAATCACAAACTTGGTATACATAAACTGGCGCAGGAAAGACCATACGCCCATCATCACGCGCTTAGCGTGACCGGCATACTGCTTCTTCATCGTCACCACCGCCAGGCGATACGAACACCCTTCCGGCGGCAGATAAAAATCAACAATTTCCGGGAACTGCTTTTGCAGGATCGGCACGAACACTTCGTTCAGCGCCACGCCAAGTACCGCCGGTTCATCCGGTGGACGGCCGGTGTAGGTAGAGTGATAGATGGCATCTTCACGCTGGGTAATGTGCGTGACGGTGAATACCGGGAAGTTATCCACTTCGTTGTAATAGCCGGTGTGGTCGCCGTACGGTCCTTCGGGTGCCAGCTCGCCCTGTTCAATGTAACCTTCCAGCACGATCTCTGCGCTGGCTGGCACTTCCAGGTCATTGGAGATGCACTTCACCACTTCGGTTTTGGTGCCGCGCAGCAGCCCTGCAAAGGCATATTCAGACAGCGTATCAGGAACAGGCGTCACCGCGCCCAGAATGGTTGCCGGATCGGCACCCAGCGCGACGGAAACCGGGAAGCGTTCGCCCGGATGGGCCGCGCACCACTCCTGGAAATCCAGCGCGCCACCGCGGTGGGACAACCAGCGCATGATGAGCTTGTTTTTGCCAATCAGCTGCTGGCGGTAAATGCCGAGGTTTTGACGCTCTTTATGCGGCCCACGCGTCACGGTGAGGCCCCAGGTAATCAGCGGTGCGGCATCTTCAGGCCAGCACTGCATGATGGGAATTTTGGTCAGATCAACTGCATCGCCTTCCAGCACTTTTTGCTGGCATGGCGCGCCGCGCAGGCGTTTGGTGGGCATATTCAACACCTGCTTAAACTGCGGCAGCTTGTCGAACAGGTCGCGGAACCCTTTTGGCGGCTCCGGCTCTTTCAGAAAGGCCAGCAGTTTGCCCACTTCACGCAGCGCCGTGACATCTTCCTGCCCCATGCCCATCGCCACGCGGCGAGGTGTGCCAAACAGGTTGCACAGTACCGGCATAGCGTAGCCTTTTGGGTTTTCAAACAGCAACGCCGGGCCGCCCGCGCGCAGGGTGCGGTCAGCGATTTCTGTCATTTCCAGATACGGATCAACAGGAAGCGTAATGCGTTTGAGTTCGCCCTGCTTTTCCAGCAGCGCCAGGAAGTCGCGTAGATCGTGGTATTTCATGCAGTTAATCATGGCCTCTCTGTAAGCGCTTCATTATACGGCGTAAGACCGCGTGATGCTGTAATTTTGTTAAATTAGCGTGAACTTCCACGACTTACTCTCTTTTTCGCCATTATAATCACCTTAGCGATCCCGCCAGGGTTTTGGTATGCTTGCGCCCCGAACAATGGGAAGAGTGATTATGCAGGCCTGGTATTTACTGTATTGCAAACGTGGGCAACTTCAGCGCGCACAGGAACATCTTGAACGTCAGTCTGTTAACTGCCTGACGCCCGTGATCACGCTTGAAAAAATGCAGCGTGGAAAACGCACGACCGTCAGTGAGCCTCTGTTCCCGAACTATCTGTTCGTTGAGTTCGACCCCGAAGTGATCCACACCACGACGATCAGCGCCACGCGCGGCGTCAGCCATTTTGTACGTTTTGGCGCCCATCCGGCAAGAGTACCGTCATCGGTTATTCATCAGCTCTCTGTCTACCAGCAGCCTGAAGATATTACCGATCCGGAAACCCCTTATGCCGGGGACAGCGTGGTGATCACCGAAGGCGCTTTTGAAGGGTTACAGGCCATCTTCGCTGAACCAGACGGTGAAGCGCGTTCTATGCTGCTGCTCAACCTGCTGAACAAAGAGGTGTTGCAGAGCGTTAAAAACACCGATTTCCGCAAAGTTTAGAACTGCACGCCGAACAGACGACGCACGTTGTCATCGGTTTGGGCTGCCAGCCACTGCGCATCTTCCCCGCGCCAGTACGCCACTCGCTCAGCAATGTGTCCCAGATAAGCCGGTTCGTTACGTCGTGATGCCGGTTTGGGCTGCATATCCCGGGGCAACAGATACGGCGCATCCGTTTCCAGCAACAAACGATCGGCCGGGATTACGGATAACAGCTCGCGCAGCCCCAGCCCACGACGCTCATCGCACACCCAGCCCGTGATACCCAAGTAAAGCCCGCGGTTCAGGCAATCCAGCGCTTCCTGACGGGAGCCCGTAAAGCAGTGCAACACCGCGCCTGGCAGTTTCTCCAGCCAGGGGTCCAGTAGCGCCAGAAAACGTTCATGCGCATCGCGACAGTGCATAAACACCGGCATCCCCAGCTCTGCAGCCAGCGCGAGCTGGGCGGTAAATGCCTTCTCCTGCTCTTCAGGCGTCGAGAAATTACGGTTGAAATCAAGCCCGCATTCGCCAATGGCAACCACTTCTGGCGTAGCCGCCAGACGATGAAGCGCCTCAGCGCTTTCATGCGTCCACTGGCTGCTGTCATGAGGATGCACGCCTGCGGTGGACCAGCAGTGTTGATAGCGTTGCGCCAGCTGCCGTGCCTGCTCACTCTCATGCAGATTTGTTCCCGTCAGTAACAGCCCGTTCACGCCGGCGGCAAAGGCGCGCGCCACCACCTCATCGCGGTCTTTCGCAAACTGGGCGCTGGTCAGGTTAAGCCCGATATCAAACATACGTATCCCCATATGACAACCGCCCTGACGGGCGGTTGGTTTTATTCTTTAGTGGTCTCTTCAGACGGCTCGTCTTCTTCGTCCCGGGTACGCCCCTTTCCGACGTAGAAACGAGCGAAGAATACGCCGACTTCAAACAGGCAGTACATGGGTATGGCCAGTAAGGTTTGCGAGAAGACGTCCGGTGGCGTTAACAGCATACCTACGACAAATGCCCCCACCAGGATGTACGGGCGCTTCTTACGCAGATCATCAGGCGTGGTCACCCCCACCCAGCAGAGCAGGACAATCGCGACGGGCACCTCGAAGGCGACACCAAAGGCCATAAACAGCGCCATAACGAAGCTGAGGTAGCTGGCGATGTCCGTCGACACCTGTACCCCTTCCGGCGCGGTATGCGTCAGGAAGCCGAAGGCCAGCGGGAAGACAACGAAGTAGGCGAACGCCATACCGATATAAAACAGCAGCGAACTGGACACCAGCAGCGGAATAACCAGCTTGCGTTCATGCCTGTACAGCGCGGGTGCCACAAATGCCCAGACCTGATACAAAATGACCGGCGCAGAGGCAATCAACGACACCCAGAAGGTCAGCTTGATCGGGGTAAAGAACGGCGAGGCAACGTCCGTTGCAATCATCGTTGCGCCCAGCGGCATCTGCTTAATCAGCGGTGCGGAAACCACCTGATAGATATCGTTGGCAAAATAGACCAGACATAAAAAAATGAGGAAAACCGCAATAATGCAGTTTAACAGACGCTTACGCAGCTCAATGAGGTGCGTAATCAGCGGTTGAGTATCATCTACTGCCATGTTTACGCTTTATCACTCGACGAGGGGGATGATTCGGAAACGGGCGCGGCGGGTTTTACCTCAGCCGTTTTGACCACGGGCTCTTCCGGCGGCACCTGCTTTTTCACTTCGGGCTCCTGCGGCGATTGCTCTGGCGAAGCAGCCTGATGCTCCGCGCTGGAAGGCGTTACACCCTCGCGCTGCTCTTCGCTGCCCTTCACCACCGGATTATGGATGGTGTTTGCTTCATCACTCGCCTTCTCAGGATCGTTAACGCTGTATGAGCGCTTCATGGATTCAGCCGCTTCGCGCAACTCATCCATGGATGCTTTCAGCTCCGGCGTCAGGTTGTCCATGCTCGCCTTTTCAACCTTTTTCAGGCTGTCCTGAAATTCCTGAAGCTTCAGCTCCTGCGCCAGCTCGTTCTGCACGGTCGTTGCCAGCGAACGGAGCGCACGCACCCAGCCCACGACAGTTTTTACCGCAACGGGTAAACGCTGCGGCCCCAGCACAATCAAACCAATCACAAAGACCAGCAGTAACTCACCAAAACCAATGTCGAACACGAATTACACCTGCTCTTTATCGTGACGTTTGGCCTCTTCCTTTTTGGCTTCGTCCTGCTTATCGGCGATAGATTTAGCGGTAAAATCAGCGTCCTGACCGCTTTTTTCCTGCTTATTCTCATCATCGCTCATGGCTTTCTTGAAGCCTTTGATTGACGCGCCCAGGTCGGAACCAATTGATCCGAGTTTTTTCGTGCCGAACAGCAGCACAACGATGACGGCAATGATCACTAACTGCCAGATACTGATACCACCCATGCGTGTTCCCCAGTGATAGATGATTAATTAGTCAGATCGCATTATACGTATGCAATCTCTCGATAGCGACGCTAATTCAGCGTGTTTTTTGCCAGCCAGCAAGCCAGACAACCACACCGGCAGCCATAATCCAGGCTGGCATCATTTCCCAGTCCGGACGATTGATCAACAGCAACGTGCCGCTTATCAGCAGCGTCGCGCCAATTCCGAAGAGATAGCGGGACTGCCCCTGACGCACGCGACTGGATTGAAGCTCGTGCGCGATTTTATCCATGCTGTGCTGAAGGTTCTTGCTCTGACGCAAACTGTCGTAAACCAGTTCAGGAATTTCTGGCATTTTTTCAATCCAGAACGGGCCTTTCTCTTTAAGCGAGCGAACCAGGGCTGGAATACCGACCTGATCCTTAATCCAGGATTCGAGGAACGGTTTCGCGGTTTTCCACAAGTCTAACTGAGGATAGAGCTGGCGGCCTACGCCCTCAACGTAAAGTAATGTTTTCTGAAGTAAAACTAATTGTGGCTGCACTTCCATATTAAAACGGCGTGCGGTGTTGAACAGGTTGAGCAGAACATGCCCGAAAGAGATCTCTGAGAGCGGCTTTTCAAAAATTGGCTCACAGACGGTACGGATCGCAAATTCAAACTCTTCCACGTTGGTATCTGGCGGAACCCATCCTGAATCCACATGCAGTTCGGCCACCTTACGGTAGTCGCGATTGAAGAAAGCGATAAAGTTCTCGGCGAGATAACGCTTATCCTCTTTATTCAGCGAGCCGACAATACCGCAGTCGATGCCGATGTATTTCGGGTCTTCCGGGTGCTCATAGCTGACGAAAATGTTGCCCGGATGCATGTCAGCATGGAAGAAGCTGTCGCGGAAAACCTGAGTAAAGAAGACCTGCACGCCGCGCTCGGCCAGCAGCTTCATGTTGGTGCCCTGTTTTTCCAGCGCTACCACGTCCGAGACCGGGATGCCGTAGATACGTTCCATCACCATCATGTTCTGACTGCAATAGTCAGAATAGACTTCCGGAACATACAGCATCGGACTGTCTTCAAAGTTTCGACGCAGCTGAATGGCGTTCGCCGATTCACGCAGCAGGTTAAGTTCATCGATGAGCGTTTTTTCGTATTCCCGTACCACTTCCAGCGGACGCAGACGGCGGCCATCCGGCAACAGACGCGGCACCCAGCGAGCCAGGCGATAGATCAGCTTCATGTCCGCTCTGATAACCGGCAGGATATCAGGGCGAATCACCTTAATGACCACCTCTTTGCCATTCTCCTTCAGGCGCGCGGTGTGAACCTGCGCAATAGAGGCAGAGGCCAGAGGCTGAATGTCGAAATCATCAAACCAGGTCTCGATGGGGATATTGCCCATCGCTTCTTCGATTTGTTTCTTCGCTCTCTCTCCGTCAAACGGAGCGACGCGGTCCTGCAATAGCGCGAGCTGATCGGCAATCTGCGGCGGGAAAAGGTCGCGACGCGTTGAGAGCATCTGCCCAAACTTGATCCAGACCGGTCCCAGCTCCTGCAACGCAAGACGCAGGCGTGCGCCCAGCTCCTGATCCTTATGGCGATTCGGCATCCAGAACAGCGTGCGACGCCAAAGCCGAAGCGGCAGGGTGATACGCATTCTGGGGATAAGCTCGTCGAGCCCGTAGCTCAAAAAGGTGCGAACGATAAAATAGAGGCGCCGAATTTCACCAGGCGTCATTTGCCCTCCAGTTTTTCAAGCCGTTTGGTTAACGCATCAACTGCGCGCTCAACTGCCGCGGTCTCTTCTGCAAACCAGGCGACTTCTAAAGGCCCAGGCGCCATACGCCACTCTTCGGTCAGCACCTCGGCAGCATAGCGCTGTTGACGGAGCAGGCCTTTACGCAGGAAAGTGGAACCCGTGCGCAGCGTTTTGCTTATCCCTTCAGCCGCGATGTCGCCGATATAGGGCGCCAGCAGTTCCGCGGGGTCAAATTCAGCCTGATCGCTGAGTGCAACGAAGTTCTGTACCACCTGAATATCGCCCTCGACCTCCAGCTCACCGCTGCGAATAAGCGCCGTCATCTGCTGACGGTCACGCAGTTTTGGCAATACGCTCATGTGCGTAATCACCGAGCAGTCAGCCTCGCCTTCCCACTCCCCCAGAACGTCAAGCTGGCGTTCGCTGAAGACCAGCACAAGCGGCGTCGAGAACTCTTTTAAAACGATACGCAGCACCTTTCCGTTAAGCCGCTGACGTGCGGTTTTCAGCGCCGGGGCGCGATACAGAAAGGCATTCAGTACATTCTCGATGCCTGCGGTGACTAAGGGTTTAATGGGCACGGGAAACCTCCACTCAGAACTTGTAACCACGATGCAGCGCGACGACACCCGCCGTCATATTGAAGTATTCCACGTTTTCAAACTCCGCATCCTGCATCATCGCTTTCAGCGTGTCCTGATCCGGGTGCATTCGGATGGATTCGGCCAGATAACGGTAACTTTCTGCATCGTTTGCCACCAGCTCGCCGATGCGCGGCAGAACGTGGAAGGAATAGGCATCGTAAGCTTTGCTCAGCGGGTCGATAATCGGTTTAGAAAACTCAAGTACCAGCAGTCGGCCACCCGGCTTCAGCACGCGGTACATAGAGCGCAGCGCTTTATCTTTATCGGTCACGTTACGCAGGCCGAAGGAGATGGTGATGCAGTCGAACGTATTGTCCGGGAACGGCAGCGCTTCGGCGTTGGCCTGAACATATTCAACGTTGCCTACCACGCCGATGTTACGCAGCTTTTCGCGTCCCATTTTCAGCATGGAGTCGTTGATATCTGCCAGCACCACGCGACCAGTTTCGCCAACCAGACGGGAGAATTTAGCGGTCAGATCCCCTGTGCCGCCGGCTAAATCCAGCACCTTTTGTCCACGGCGCACGCCGCTGCAATCAATAGTGAAGCGCTTCCACAAGCGATGAATGCCAAACGACATCAAATCATTCATCACATCGTACTTCGCCGCCACGGAATGAAATACGTGGGCCACCATGTCAGCTTTCTGCGCTTTGGCGACAGTCTGAAAGCCAAAGTGCGTTGTGTCTTGTGAATCGTCAACCATCTCAGAGCCTGCTAATCAGTCAAATGTTCGTGAAGTGTAACAGATTGGGCGCATTTGCCCTACGTTTCAACCACCGCGAAAGAAACGCGCCGACTGCGCTTCGGGGGATAAACTCGCCGCTAACCCATTGTCTTCATTGCGGCTATTTTGCTCACCGTCGCCTTCACGCAGACGAAACTCTTCGTCCTGAGCCGTAGCCTGCTCCACCAGTTCCGGATTAATCTCGCGTTTAACTTCCACCCCCAGGCTGCGAAACGCCTCCGCCTGCGCCAGCAAATTGCCGCGCCCGGAGGAGAGTTTTTTCATCGCCTGGCGGTAGTTATCCTGCGCGCGATCCAGGCTTTGCCCCACCGAGGACATATCGTCCACAAACAGCCGCATTTTGTCGTACAGCTTGCTGGCGCGATCGGCAATCTGCTGCGCGTTTCGGCTTTGGTGCTCATAACGCCACAGGTTGGCAATGGTACGTAACGCCACCAGCAGCGTGGTGGGGCTGACCAGCATAATGTTATTTTTCAGCGCTTCGGTGATCAGTTCGGGCTGTCTGTCGAGCGCCAGCAGGAAGGCTGGCTCAACCGGAATGAACATCAGCACATAATCCAGCGATCGCAGCCCCGGCAACTGTTGATAATCTTTTCTGCCCAGCAGACGGATATGGTTACGCACGGAGGCGATATGCTCCTGCAACGCTGTCTCGCGGGTATAGTCATCTTCCGCGTTGAAGTAGCGCTCATAGGCCACCAGCGTCATTTTGGCGTCGATAACCACATCTTTACCCTGCGGCAGACGAACAATGACATCCGGCTGCATTCGCGAGCGCGCATCGTTTTCAATGCTGACCTGCGTTTCGTATTCGTATCCTTCACGCAGGCCAGAGGCCTCCAGCACGCGCGTCATGACCACTTCGCCCCAGTTTCCCTGCGCTTTGTTATCACCTTTCAGTGCGCGCGTCAGGTTAACCGCCTCCTGAGCCATCTGCGCATTCAGCTGCTGGAGATTACGGATCTCATGCGCCAGCGTGTGGCGCTCGCGAGCCTCCTGACCAAAGCTGTCCTGCACCTGACGGCGAAAGCCGTCCAGCTGTTCACGCAGCGGCGTCAGCAGGCTGTTCAGGCTCTGGCGGTTCTGCTCATCCACGCGGCGATTGCTGTGCTCAAAAATGCGGTTCGCAAGGTTCTCAAACTGCTCGCTAAGACGCTGCTCGCTGTTGATCATCTGACGGATTTTGTCTTCGGCGTGCAGTTGGGTGGATTCAAGGCGGGTGGTCACTTCCCGGAGATCGGCCTCCAGCGAGGTGTTAATGTCGCGCAGATTGCGCAGTTCGTTATTGAGCAGTTCACACTCATCGCGCCAGTGGTCACACAGCGCAAGCTGTTGTTTCGTCGCGCTGAGTTCGGCGACGATCTCTTCGCGCTCTGCCAGCTGATCGGCTTTCTGCTGAGCATGTTGGTAGCCGCAAATGAGCCAGCCAATCCCCACGCTCACCAGCGCAACTACCGCATAAACCAGGATTGAGATATCCACAATGCCCCCTGCATCCACGTGTAACCCGCACAAAATAGAATTGTGCTGTATGAACGTCCAGTTTGAAAGGGTTTTCCTGCGAGGCGTTACGCAAAAAAGAAAGGCCGAGCATGTCGGCCTTTTAGCACTGAAGAGAGAATTAGATCAGACGGCGCGCCGCTTCAACCACGATTTTCACCGCATGGCTTTCAGTCTGCTTCATGGTTTCAGCGTTCGGGATCTCCTGCTGGGTACGGTTGACGATAACGCCCGCCACCATACCGGCACGCAGACCCTGGCTTGCGCACATGGTCAGCAGCGTCGCAGATTCCATTTCGTAGTTCATGACGCCCATCGACTGCCACTCTTCCATTGAGCCTTTGAAACGGCTCACCACGCGACCAGAGAAGGTGTCGTAACGCTCCTGGCCCGGGTAGAAGGTATCGGAAGAGGCAGTGACGCCCACGTGGGTGGTGGCGCCCACGGACTTCGCGGCTTCAACCAGCGCGGTGGTGCATTCGAAATCAGCCACTGCCGGGAATTCCATCGGTGCAAAGTGCAGGCTTGCCCCGTCCAGACGCACGGATGCGGTGGTAACCAGCACGTCGCCCACGTTGATGTGCGGCTGAATGGCGCCTGTGGTGCCAATGCGCAGGAAAGTACGAATGCCCAGCTGTGCCAGCTCTTCAACGGCGATAGAGGTAGACGGGCCACCGATACCGGTAGAGCACACGATCACCGCTTTACCGTCCAGCTCTGCGCGCCAGGTGGTGAATTCGCGATGCGCTGCCAGCTTAACCGGCTTATCCATCAGCGCGGCGATCTTTTCCACACGCTCAGGATCGCCAGGGACGATAGCAAGCGTAGCCCCTTGTAAATCGTTTTTAGTGAGGCCGAGATGAAAAACATCAGACTTAGACATAGGTGACTCCTCTGTGGGTCGGTTTGTCAGAAGAAGTAAAACGGTACTTTACAGAAGCAATGTGCATTATTTCGTGACACACCTCACCATGAATGAAAATGATTGCAGTTAATTTCCATAAAATGGTGATTCACATCACATTAACAAGTTATATCGCCGGGTGCTGCACAAAAGATAGACGCTATAAGGCACTGTGGGTTGTTAACCTGGTGTCTATATTTATCTTTGCGCTAATCCATTCATTGGTACGGAGAATGCCATGACTGAAAAAATCGGTTTTGCACCTGCTGCGGCCCCGCATGCTTCAACCATCGTCTCAACCCCTGAAGAGGCCATTACCGCAGGCGAGACCTCCATTCCCTCCCAGGGAGAGAACATGCCAGCGTACCACGCGAGGCCAAAATCCGCCGATGGCCCGCTGCCCATCGTGATCGTGGTGCAGGAAATATTTGGCGTTCATGAACATATTCGCGACCTCTGCCGCCGTCTGGCGCTGGAGGGTTACCTGGCCGTTGCGCCGGAACTCTATTTCCGTCAGGGCGATCCGAATGATTACAGCGACATCCCGACGCTGTTCAGCAACCTGGTCAGCAAAGTGCCGGACGCGCAGGTGCTGGCCGATCTCGACCACGTTGCCAGCTGGGCAGCGCGCAACGGTGGCGATGCGCATCGTCTGATGGTGACTGGCTTCTGTTGGGGCGGACGCATTAGCTGGTTGTACGCCGCGCATAACCCGCAGCTAAAAGCGGCCGTGGCCTGGTACGGCAAGCTGGTGGGTGAAAAAACGCTGAATTCACCAAAGCAACCTGTTGATATTGCCACGGATTTAAATGCGCCTGTGTTGGGGCTCTATGGCGGTCAGGATACCGGGATCCCGCTTGATACGGTCGAGACCATGCGCCATGCGTTGCGCGCAGCAAACGCGAAGGCGGAAATTGTGGTGTATCCGGAAGCCGGGCACGCCTTTAATGCCGATTATCGTCCGAGCTATCACGCGGAATCGGCGAAAGATGGCTGGCAGCGGATGCTGACATGGTTTAGCCAGTACGGCGGGAAAAAAGCGTAAAAGCAAAAAGCCCGGTGGCGGCTACGCCTGACCGGGCCTACATTTCATCAAGCCTGACGCAAATTCTGCGCCGCCTGCACCATGTTCGCCAGCGCCGCGCGGGTTTCAGGCCAGCCACGGGTTTTCAGGCCGCAGTCCGGGTTTACCCACAGACGTTCCGCCGGGATGCGCTGGGCCGCTTTTTGCAGCAGCGATTCAATCCACTCCACGCTTGGCACATTCGGGGAGTGAATGTCGTACACGCCCGGCCCGATTTCGTTCGGGTAGTCGAACTCTTCGAACGACTCCAGCAGTTCCATGTCTGAACGCGAGGTCTCGATGGTGATCACATCGGCGTCGAGCGCGGCAATGGAGTCCATGATGTCGTTAAATTCGCAGTAACACATGTGGGTGTGGATCTGCGTATCGTCCTTCGCGACGGCCGCGTTGAGGCGGAACGCCTCCACGCCCCACTGTAAGTAAGCATCCCAGTCGCTGCGACGCAGCGGCAAACCTTCACGCAGCGCAGGTTCGTCGATCTGAATGATGCCAATCCCGGCCGCTTCCAGATCCGCAACTTCATCGCGCAGCGCCAGGGCGATCTGTTTGGCGATGGTTTCCCGGGTTACGTCTTCACGCGGGAACGACCAGCAGAGAATGGTCACCGGACCCGTCAGCATGCCTTTTACCGGTTTGTCGGTCAGAGACTGGGCATACTTCGCCCACTCCACGGTAATCGCTTCCGGGCGGCTGACGTCGCCGATTACCACCGGCGGCTTCACGCAGCGGGAGCCGTAGCTCTGCACCCAACCGTTCTGGGTAAAGACAAACCCGTCCAGGTGCTCACCGAAGTATTCCACCATGTCGTTACGCTCGGCTTCACCGTGCACCAGCACGTCCAGACCTAAACGTTCCTGCTCGATAATCGCCTGTTTGATGTGTTCCGCAATACCGGTGCGGTAGTGATTCGCATCCAGATTGCCCTTTTTGAAGTCCAGGCGCAGGCTGCGGATCTCGGTAGTCTGCGGGAAGGAGCCGATTGTCGTGGTCGGCCACGCGGGCAGGTTAAAGCGCGCACGCTGGGCTTCGGCGCGCACTTCATACGGGCTCTGGCGCTGGCTGTCCCGGGCGGTGATGGCCGCCAGACGTTTTTCCACTGCCGGGTTATGCACGCGCGTCGAGTGACGGCGCGCCTGGATCGGAGCGCTCCAGTCGCTAATCGCTGCCGTGTCGCCGCTGTTCAACGCGTCGCGCAGCAGAGCCAGCTCCTCACACTTTTGCAGGGCGAAGGCAAACCAGCTTTTCACCTCAGGGTCGAGTCGGGTCTCCACGCTCAGGTCAATCGGGCTATGCAGCAGGGAACAGGAAGAGGCCACCCACAATTCACGTTTACCGACTATGTCTTTAATTTGTGCATATTTCTCGGTGAGATCGGCACGCCAGACGTTACGACCATTCACCAGACCGGCAGAGAGCAGCCAGTCCACTGGCAGACGCTTGTGCAACTCTGCTACATCGTCTTTGCCGTGAACGAGGTCAACGTGCAGACCCTGAATCGGCAGCGCGGTAATGGTTTTCAGGTTGGGCGTGACGCCTTCGAAGTAGGTGGTCAGCAGCAGCTTCACCTGCCCGGTGAGTGCGTTATACGCCGGTTTGAAGGCGTCCAGCCACGCCTGCGGCAGCTCAAGCACCAGCGCCGGTTCATCGATTTGCACCCACTGAATGCCGCGTTTGCCCAGCTCAATCAGCACCTGCTTATAAACCGGCAGAATGTCGTTCAGCAGGCTGAGGCGGTCGAACTGTTCACCTTTCACTTTGCCCAGCCACAGGTAGGTTATCGGCCCCAGCAGCACGGGTTTCACCTTGTGACCCAGCGCCAGCGCTTCGTCCACTTCATCCAGAAGCTGGGTCCAGGTCAGTTTGAACTGCTGGCCTTTAACGAACTCCGGCACCATATAGTGATAGTTGGTGTTGAACCACTTGGTCATTTCCGCCGCTGCCGCTGGCTCACCCGTTGGCGCGCGGCCACGGCCGATGCGGAACAGGGTATCGATATCCACCGATCCATCGTTGTTCTGATGACGAGCCGGCACGTTGCCAAGCAGCAGGCTGGTGGTCAGAACATGGTCGTACCAGGCGAAATCGCCCACCGGCAGCAGGTCAATGCCCGCCTGTTTTTGCTGATCCCAGTGACGCGCGCGCAGCTCACGTCCCACCGCCAGCAGTTCTTCACGGGTGGCGTTACCTGCCCAGTAGCTTTCTTGCGCTTTTTTTAGCTCGCGACGCAGGCCAACGCGAGGGAAACCGAGAGTGTGAGTGCGGATTGTCATGGTATGCCCCTTGTGAAATTCGTTATTTAGACGTCCAGATGTTTACACATCTATAATTGGCAGGTACTGTATATTCCTCAAGCGCAAAATGTTCATGGCGAAGTGAAGGACTTTCATGATCGAGATAAAACACCTGAAAACGCTACAAGCGTTGCGGAACTGCGGTTCTCTTGCGGCGGCAGCGGCCACGCTGCACCAGACTCAGTCTGCCCTTTCTCACCAGTTCAGCGATCTGGAACAACGCCTCGGCTTTCGTCTTTTTGTGCGTAAGAGCCAGCCTTTGCGCTTTACGCCGCAGGGCGAAATTTTGCTTCAGCTGGCGAACCAGGTGCTGCCGCAGATTGCCAGCGCGTTGCAGTCCTGTAACGAGCCGCAGCAGACCACCCTGCGCATCGCCATTGAGTGTCACAGCTGTATTCAGTGGCTGACCCCAGCGCTTGAGAATTTCCGCCAGAAGTGGCCGCAGGTGGAGATGGACTTCAAGTCCGGCGTCACGTTTGATCCGCAGCCGTCGCTTCAGCAGGGTGAGCTGGATCTGGTGATGACCTCAGATATTCTGCCGCGCAGCGGTCTGCACTATTCGCCAATGTTTGATTTTGAGGTGCGTCTGGTGCTGGCCCCGGACCATCCGCTGGCCGCCAAGACGCGTATCACGCCGGAAGATCTGGCAACGGAGACGCTGCTGATTTACCCGGTACAGCGCAGTCGTCTGGATATCTGGCGCCATTTCCTGCAACCCGCGGGCATCAGCCCACAGCTGAAAAGCGTGGATAACACGCTGCTGTTAATTCAGATGGTCGCGGCCAGAATGGGAATTGCGGCGCTGCCGCACTGGGTGGTCGAGACGGTTGAACGCCAGGGTCTGGTGGTTACCAAAACCCTGGGTGAAGGACTGTGGAGCCGGCTGTACGCCGCCGTGCGCGACGGCGAGCAGCGTCAGCCGATTACGGAAGCGTTTATTCGCTCAGCGCGGAACCACGCGTGCGACCATCTTCCGTTTGTGCGGAGCGCGGAGCGACCCAGCGGCGATGTACCCACAGCGAAGCCAGGATCACCGTTCCCCCAATAAGGAAACTCGGCCAGTGCGGCTGTTCCTGCCAGATGGCGAGGTTCACCAGTAGCCCCGCCGGCACGTGCACGTTGTTCATGATCCCCAGCGTTCCGGCGTCTACCTGCGTCGCGCCGTAGTTCCACATAAAGTAGCCCAGCCCCGAGGCCACCACGCCCAGCCAGACCAGAACGCTCCACTGCACGGTGGTGGTCGGCAGCTTTTGCGGGTTGCCGAGCATAAACCATGCCGCAATCGCGACAATCGCCGCGCCCATATAGAACCACGCAAACGCGTTATGCTGCGGCATCGGGCGGGTCTCCATCAGGCGTTTGTAGCCCACCATCCCGATGGCGAAGCTGATATTGGCGAGCTGGACGAACATCAGCCCGGTCCAGAAGTGATCGCTCACCTTGTCATAGCGAATTATCGCCGCGCCAATGACTGCCAGCGCCGCGCTCAGCAGATATCCCCAGCGCAGGCGGCGCCTGCTGAGCAGGTCGTAAATCAGCGTGATATAGAGCGGCGTGAGCACGGTAAAGAGCAGAAATTCCGAGACGGAGAGGTAGACGTAAGCCCGGAAGCTGAACAGGTACATGATGCCGAGCTGCATCGCGCCCACCAGCATATACAGCAGAATGGTTTTCAGCGATTGCCCGCGGGTACGCAGGAACGGCAGGAACACCAGCGCCGCCAGCCCCACACGCATCAGCACCGAAAAGTAGCTGTCGACCGATCCGGCAAGGTATTCGCCAATCAGGCTAAAGGAGAAGGCCCACAGGATAGTGGTGATAATGAGTAGCGCCACAATGCTTGTCTCTCAGAAAGAAGGAGAGGCATTGTAGCGAACTCTTTAGTTGACATCTGAACAATAAATAATCAAATGAAGATTATTCAAGGAACAGTTTGCGCAAATACTTAGGTACCGCGTTGTCTGCGTTGGTGCCAATCACTTCCAGCTCCGGGTGCAGATCTTTCAGGCGCTGGTGCGCGTTCTGCATGATGCAGCCTTTGCCCGCCATGGAGAGCATCTCGGCATCGTTCATGCCATCGCCGAACGCGATGCAGTCTTTCAGATCAAAGCCCAGACGCTTCGCGACCGCTTCCAGCGCGTGACCTTTGGACACCCCGCCCGCCATCACTTCCAGACAAGTCAGCGTGGAGAAGCTCACGTTCACGCGGTCTCCCCAGCGGGCGTTGATCGCCTGCTCCAGCGGAAGCAGCGCTTCGTGACTTTCGCAGGTAAAGAACACCTTGCTGATCCCTTCAGGATCCAGCAAACCCGGTTCATACAGGGAGTAGTTGAAGACGGCTTCCTTGAAGAAACGCATTTCGTCCGGGCGATGACGGTTCATAAACCACTCGTCGTCGCGGTAAACGTTAGTGACGATATCCGGGTTGTTATGCACAATGCCGAACAAATCAGTGGCGATGTCGCGATCGAGATTGTGGGTAAAAATCAGGTTGCCGTCCGTGTCGTGTACGCGCGCACCGTTGGAGGTGATCATGTACGACTTGATCTCCAGGTTATCGCGGATCTGCCCCACGTCCACGTGGTGGCGGCCGGTGGCGAACACAAAGTTCACGCCACGGGCAGTCAGGAGTTTTAAGGTCTCTTTCGCATAAGGCGACAGTGTGTGGTCGGGGGAAAGCAGCGTGCCATCTAAATCAGATGCAACAACCTGGTACATAGGGATTTCAACCTCTGGTGGAAAACAATAATCAGTTATGCCTGTTGAAAAATTCAACAATGGCGTTGAGCGCGACTGAGCGCATAGCGTCCTTTTCAAAAAGGATCTCATGGTACGCACCGTTGATGACCAGCGGTTTACCCCCTTCACAGGGATGGCCCGCCGCGGCGCGAAGTTCACAATAGCGGTCATGCATGCGGTTATCCACCACACGCTCTTCTTCCGCCTGGATCAGGAGCGTCGGCGTGTCATCATCGCCTACGCCCGCCAGCACCTGCTCACCGGCATGAATACCTTCCCGCACCCAGTGCCAGGTGGGGCCGCCGACCCGCAGACGCGGTTCATCGGCATAAAAACGCAGGTTGCGGCGATAACGCTGCCGACTGTGGGTTAACACGTTGATGGCAAACGGCAACGCCCGCCAGCGTCCTGTTCCTATGGCATAGCCTTCACGAATGCGCTGATGGCCCTCAGCCCAGTCGAGAAGATGGCGCACCATCCAGTCAGGAAAACGTATCACAATGCCGTACATCGGCGCGGTCAGCGCAATGGCGTCGCACTGGTGCTTATGGCGCTGCAAAAACAACGTCGAGATCGCGCCCCCCATGGAGTGGGCAAGAATATAACGCTTGCGCCACGGTCCGGGCTGCACTTCCTGCTGCCAGAACGCGGCCAGATCGTCGACGTAATCGCTGAAGTTATCCACGTGGCCGCGATGGGTATCCGGCAGCATCCGGCCGGAAAGCCCCTGCCCGCGATGGTCGATAATTAACACATCAAAGCCCAGATGGAACAGGTCATACGCCAGCTCGGCATATTTGATATAGCTTTCGATGCGCCCGGGGCAAACCACAATCACCCGGTCATTTTTTTCATCATGGAAACGAACGAAGCGTACCGGGATATCCCCGACGCCCATAAACTCATCTTCCTCACGCTGGCGCCAGAAATCGGTCAGCGGCCCCATGGAGAAAGCAGCAAATGCGTTTTCTCGTGTTTCCCAGTCCTTTTTCTGCTGAAACATTGGGTTTCCACCCCCCGTAATTCAGGGAATATCGTTTTTTTCGTCACCGGTCACAAAATGACTCAACAATAGCGTATTGTGGCATAAAAACAGACGATCCGGGAGTTTCAAATGACCTTCGAGTGGTGGTTCGCTTACCTGCTGACATCCATCATCCTCAGCCTTTCACCTGGCTCGGGCGCAATCAACACCATGACCACCTCCATTAATCACGGCTATCGCGGCGCGGCGGCGTCAATTGCCGGTTTACAGACAGGGCTTGGCATTCACATTGTGCTGGTGGGGATTGGTCTGGGCACGCTGTTCTCCCGTTCGGTGCTGGCCTTCGAGGTGCTGAAATGGGCTGGCGCAGCGTATCTTATCTGGCTGGGTATTCAACAGTGGCGCGCCGCAGGCTCGATTGATCTGCATACGCTCTCCCGGACGCAAACACGCGGCCACCTGTTTAAGCGCGCGGTATTCGTTAACCTGACCAACCCGAAAAGCATTGTGTTCCTCGCCGCCCTGTTCCCGCAGTTTATCGTGCCGCATCAGCCCCAGGTGATGCAGTACGTGGTGCTGGGCGCGACCACCATTATTGTCGATATCATTGTGATGATTGGTTACGCGACGCTGGCGCAGCGAATTGCGGCGTGGATCAAAGGGCCTAAGCAGATGAAGGCCCTGAACAAAGTCTTTGGTTCGCTGTTTATGCTGGTTGGCGCGCTGCTTGCGTCAGCGCGTCATGCTTAGCGAGAAATGATGAGATGAATGCCGAAGCCGGCGAACAGTGCGCCGGCAAAGCCGTCGATCCACTTCGCGATGCGCTGGTAGCCGCGACGCATCGCCGGTAAAGCAAACAGGCTTGCCACAACGGTAAACCAGGCGAACGTCTCAACAACGATTAGCAGGAAGATCCCCCAGCGCGCGCCCGCACCGACGTTATCCCCCACAAACAGCGAGAACACAGAGCCGAAGTAAATAATCGCTTTCGGGTTCGCCAGGTTAGTCAGCAGCCCTTTCACAAAGCTACGGCCACCCGTTGCCAGCTCAACCTTTGGCTCTTCCGGCTTTTTCTCTTCTTTCTTCAGCGCCCCGCGCAGCATCTGGTAGCCCATCCAGCACAGGTACAGACCGCCGCCAACCATGATGATGTTATGCAGCCACGCCATTTTCGCCAGGATCAGGTTCAGACCAAGCAGCGCAACCGCCGCCCAGACCATAACGCCCATGGTGATACCGAGCACACCCATCATCGCCTCTTTGCGGGAGCGGCTGACGGCCGTTTGTGACACGAAGAAGAAGTCAGGGCCAGGGCTCATCAGCGCAACGATGTGCACTAACGCCACGGTGAGAAATAGCATTAACATAATTAGCTCGCGGGGAAATAATGTAGTGAGTCATCATCCTGGCACTTTTTCGCCCGGCTGACTACTCCTCATCATCACCATCAGCGTGGGAACGGATAAGCGCCATAAACTCTTTACCAAAGCGCTCCAGTTTGCGCGTGCCGACGCCGTTGACGCTGAGCATCTCGCTGGCGCTGAGTGGCATTTGCTCGGCCATCTCGATCAGCGTCGCGTCATTGAACACCACGTATGGCGGGATGTTCTCTTCATCGGCAATGGCTTTACGCAGCTTGCGCAGCTTGGCGAACAGCTTGCGATCGTAGTTGCCGCCGTAGGATTTCTGCATCACGCGCGGCTTCAGGGCGACGACGCGCGGAACGGCGAGCTTCAGTTCAACCTCACCACGCAGGACCGGTCGCGCCGCTTCGGTAAGCTGAAGCGCAGAGTGCTGAGCAATATTTTGCGTGGCAAAGCCGAGATGGATCAGCTGGCGGATGATGCTTACCCAGTGCTCGTGGCTCTGGTCTTTCCCGATGCCGTAAACCGGGAGCTTGTCGTGCCCCATGTCGCGGATACGCTGGTTGTTAGCCCCGCGCAGCACTTCGACGACGTAGCCCATCCCAAAGCGCTGGTTCACGCGTCCGATAGTCGAGAGCGCTTTGCGCGCGTCCATCAGACCGTCGTACTGCTTCGGCGGGTCGAGGCAGATATCGCAGTTGCCGCACGGCGCCTGACGCCCTTCACCAAAGTAGTTGAGCAGCACCAGACGGCGGCAGGTTTGCGCTTCGGCGAAGGCACCCATCGCGTTAAGCTTGTGGCGTTCGATATCCTGCAACTGCCCCTGCGGTTTCTCCTCGAGACAGCGGCGCAGCCACGCCATATCCGCCGGATCGTAAAACAGCATCGCTTCCGCAGGCAGGCCATCACGCCCGGCGCGGCCGGTTTCCTGATAGTAGGATTCGATATTGCGCGGGATATCAAAGTGCACCACAAAGCGCACGTTAGGCTTGTTGATCCCCATCCCGAACGCCACCGTTGCGACCACGATTTGCAGGTCGTCGCGCTGGAATTTTTCCTGAACGTCGGCGCGGATGTGGTTTTCTAACCCGGCATGGTATGCCGCCGCGCTAAAGCCGCGATTTTGCAGACGCGCAGCGGTGTCTTCCACCTTCGCGCGGCTGTTGCAGTAGATGATGCCGGACTTGCCGCGCTGCTCCTGCACGTAGCGCAGGAGCTGATCCAGCGGCTTGAATTTTTCCATCAGCATATAGCGGATGTTCGGCCGGTCGAAGCTGCTGACCTGAATATAGGGGTCTTTCAGCCCCAGCAGGCGAACGATATCCTGACGCGTGGTGTCATCCGCCGTGGCGGTAAGCGCCATAAACGGCAGCTCAGGGAAGCGCTGACGCAGCTGGCCGAGGGCGGCATATTCCGGGCGGAAATCGTGCCCCCACTGGGAGATACAGTGCGCTTCATCCACCGCCAGCAGCACCGGGTTCCAGTGCGCCAGGTGGTCGAGGAAGTTGTCCAGCATCAGGCGCTCTGGCGCGATATACAGCAGGCGGATCTGCCCGGTGCGGCACCCGGCCATCACCTCTTGCTGCTGCTCGCGGGTTTGCGTCGAGTTAAGACAGGCCGCCGCCACGCCGTTGGCAAGCAGCTGGTCGACCTGGTCTTTCATCAGGGAAATAAGGGGGGAGACCACAACCGTCAGGCCATTAAGTACCAGCGCGGGCACCTGATAGCAGAGCGATTTTCCGCCGCCGGTCGGCATGACCACCAGGCAATCGCGGCCTTCCAGCACGGTTTCAATGATGGTTTCCTGGCCAGGACGGAACTGCTGGTAGCCAAAGGTTTCATGCAAAACCTGTTTAGCCAGCGATTCCTGATTCAATACTTCCGCCTGCGCCACGTTAACCCCATATGCCAGAAATGAAACAGGCGCTATTTTCAGCGCCTGAGAGAGAAACTTCAACGTTTAACGCAAAAACATTCGAGCAGCTTAGAAAATATCGTTCAGCATGACGCCCACACCAACGCGGGTCTGGTTGAAGTTATAGTCGATCAGCGATTCGCCATAACCGCTATACACCTGGGTATAGAGACGAACGTGCTTCGTCACCGGATAGCTCAGGCCCAGCTCTGCGCCGCCGTAGCCGGTATTCCAGTTATACTGCCCTTTGGCGCTCAGCACCGCGTCACCCAGCTGATAGCCCACTTTAAGCTGATAATAGCCCATGTATTTGGTGATATCAGGGTTGTCATCGGTGCTGCCCACCACGTACCACGGCTTCACTTCCACCATGAAATTGCCGTTCTGCGCCATCAGACGCGTATAAACGCGATTCCAGCTGCGTGAGGTTGGGTCGGAACGACCGTTGGAATCGTGGTTATAGCCCACCTCCACGTCTCGCAGCGTCCAGCCTGCAAACTCATAATCAGTGGCGAAACCGAGGAACAGCTGCGGTTCATAGTTGGTTTCGCGGAACGGTGAAGATTCCCCGCTGTTGGAGAGCTGCCACCATGACTTCTGCGTGTAAGATGCACCAAGCACCGAGTTCGGCCCCAGGATGCCGCGCCATAACGGGAAGGCCAGGCTGAGCTGGAACTTCACCTCATCTTTACGCGCATTGTCAGACCAGTTATAGGAGCTTATCGCCTCTTTGTTGAGATCGCTGGTCTGGGTATAGATCACGTAGTTTGTGTCATAGGGGTAGAGCGTGAACGGATTGTCATGCTCCTGAAGCATATTGGCGATGATGCTGCCCTGAACGGCAGGTTTATCATGCACTTCTTTGATCGTCGCTTCCTGCGCATATGCTGTGAGGGGCAGCGCAACCGCCGCCAGTAACCAACCCAGATACGTCCGCATCGGTGGTGTTCTCCTGAAATTGTGACATTTAATGAATAGTTTTGTCCGGGCATTCTACAGACTTCTGCGATAACTTCCGCTTCCTCGTTTCTTAAAGTGGCATTCCTTTATCCTGAAGCATAAAATCAACATTTTGTTAACAACAAGGATGCCACGTCAGATGTCAGCCACACTCACCGCCGAAGAAACCTTAAAGCTCGTGGGCGAGATTTTTGTGTACCACATGCCATTCAACCGTGCACTGGGTCTTGAGCTGGAGCGATACGAAAAAGACTTCGCTCAGCTGAGTTTCAATAATCAGCCAATGATGGTCGGTAACTGGGCGCAAAGCATTTTGCACGGCGGGGTGATTGCCTCTGCGCTGGACGTGGCGGCCGGTCTGGTGTGCGTGGGCAGCACGCTGACGCGCCATGACACCATCAACGAAGATGAATTACGCCAGCGCCTGTCGCGCATGGGCACCATCGATTTACGCGTCGACTATCTGCGACCGGGACGCGGAAACCGCTTCACCTGCACCAGCAGCCTGCTGCGCGCCGGGAATAAAGTTGCCGTCGCCCGCGTTGAGCTGCATAACGAGGAGCAGGTTTATATCGCCAGCGCAACCGCCACTTATATGGTGGGTTGAGACGGCAAATTCGGGTAAAATTACTTCACTTTTTTGTAACGGATTTTCCCGATGGATGCTAAACAGACGCGGCAGGGCGTTTTACTCGCCCTTGCCGCTTATTTTATTTGGGGTATCGCACCGGCGTACTTCAAGCTTATCGCCTATGTCCCGGCGGACGAGATCCTCACTCACCGCGTCATCTGGTCGTTTTTCTTTATGATCGCGCTGATGAGCATCAGCCGTCAGTGGTCAGGCGTCAAAACGCTGCTAAAAACCCCGAAGAAGGTCTTCCTGCTTGCCCTCTCTGCGGTGCTGATTGGCGGAAACTGGCTGCTGTTTATCTGGGCGGTGAATAACCATCACATGCTCGAAGCCAGCCTGGGCTACTTCATTAACCCGCTGGTGAACATCGTGCTGGGGATGATTTTCCTCGGCGAACGTTTCCGCCGGATGCAGTGGGTGGCGGTGATTCTGGCCCTCTGCGGCGTGCTGGTGCAGCTGTGGACCTTCGGTTCACTGCCGGTTATCGCCCTGGGGCTGGCGTTCAGCTTTGCCTTCTACGGCCTGGTGCGTAAAAAAATCGCCGTGGAAGCGCAGACGGGAATGCTGTTTGAAACCCTGTGGCTGCTGCCTGTCGCCGCGATCTACCTGTTCGGTATTGCCGACAGCGCCACCAGCCACATGGGCAGCAACCCATGGTCGCTGAACCTGATGCTGATGGCGGCAGGCGTGGTCACGACGATTCCCCTGCTGTGCTTCACCGGCGCGGCAACGCGTCTGCGTCTCTCGACGCTTGGCTTCTTCCAGTACATCGGCCCGACGCTGATGTTCCTGCTGGCGGTGGTGTTTTACGGCGAGGTGCCGGGTGCGGATAAGATGGTGACGTTTGCCTTTATCTGGGTGGCGCTGGCGATTTTCGTTGCGGATGCAATTTATACCCAGCGCAGGACTCGCAGAGGCATTTAGGTGCTTTGTAGGGCGGGTAAGCGCAGCGCCACCCGCCTGATTTTTACAACCAGTTCTTCCGCTTGAAGTACAGGTACGGCGCCAGCCCGGCGAGGATCATAAAGATAATCGCCCCCGGGTAGCCAAAGCTCCACTTCAGCTCCGGCATAAACTCAAAGTTCATCCCGTAGCTGGATGCCACCAGCGTCGGCGGCAGGAACACCACGGAAACCACCGAGAAGATCTTGATGATGCGGTTCTGCTCGATGTTGATAAAGCCCATTGCCGCCTGCATCAGGAAGTTGACCTTCTGGAACAGGGATTCGTTGTGCGGTAGCAGGGATTCGATATCGCGTAAGATCTCACGCGCCTGCTCCAGCTGACCGCCCGGCAGACGCGCCTTGCGAACCAGGAAGTTCAGCGCGCGCTGGGTATCCATCAGACACAAACGCACCTTCCAGCCGATATCTTCCAGCTCTGCAAGCGTGGACAACGCTTCGTCGTACTCATCGCCCTGATGGCCTTCCATGATCACGCGGCTCAGCTTTTCCAGGTCGCTGTAGATGTTTTCGATTTCATCCGCCAGCTGTTCGATTTTGGTTTCGAACAGATCCAGCAGCAGCTCATAGGCGTTACCGTCCATCATCGCCTGGCTGCGGGCGCGCATGCGGTAGAGACGAAACGCAGGCAGTTCGCGCTCGCGCAGGGTGAACAGGCGGCCATCGCGGATGGTAAACGCCACGGTGGAGTTCCCCGCGTGGTCTTCGGCATCTTCGAAGAAGAAGAAGGAGTGAATGTGCAGGCCGTCTTCGTCTTCAAAAAAACGGGCGGATGCTTCGATGTCTTCCAGTTCCGGGCGTGTCGCCAGGCTTTGCCCCAGTTCAGATTGTACGCGAAGGCGCTCATCGTCGTCCGGCTCGACCAGATCCACCCATACGGCATCAATGAGGGGCTGTGACTCTTCGGCTTCAAGCCGAGTCAGTCGGTTATTTTCGAGTTGAAATGCGCTCAACATGACCGGGACTCCCAATGCAAAAAATATCGGACAGTTCGGTGGGCACACAGAAACAAATTGGGTTTCAGACCATTAAACAGCCTGACTCAGCGCGACGGGAATGATGCAGTCGCTGACAACCACTAAGGCCATCAGCAAGAGGAGATAGCCTTAGGAGTTGTTCCTGGATGACAGGGAATTGAGCCAGTATCTACTGGGTGTGTCCAAGGCGAATGTCCTCTTAGCGTAATCGTGCGCGCATGTTACGCCAGCAATAACTGTGGCGTCAACACGCAACGGAACGCTGAAGGGCATTAATTGACCTTCAACGTATAAGGCTAGCAGATTATTACAAAATAGTGATATTTTTCTGAAAGTTACACACTTTCCAGCTTGGCATAGGCTGCCACCAGCCATTTGATCCCCTGCCCCTGGAACGCTACCTGCAAACGGCTGTGCTCGCCGCTGCCTTCCAGATTGACGATGGTGCCTTCGCCAAACTTCGAGTGGCGCACGCGCTGGCCCAGCTTGTAACCGGTATCGGTTTCCGAGATTGGCGAGCCCATACGCTGATGACTGACCGGACGGCTGATGCTGGCGCGCAGGCGCACCTCTTCCACACACTCTTCCGGCAGTTCGCCGATAAAGCGCGACGGACGGTGATACACCTCTTTCCCGTACAGGCGGCGGGTTTCCGCGTAGGTCAGGGTCAGTTTCTGCATCGCACGGGTCACACCCACGTAGGCCAGACGACGCTCCTCTTCCAGACGCCCGCCTTCATCCAGCGACATCTGGCTCGGGAACATCCCCTCTTCCATCCCGACGATGAACACCTGCGGGAACTCCAGACCTTTCGCGGAGTGCAGGGTCATCAGCTGAACCGCATCCTGCCAGGTATCGGCCTGCCCTTCACCCGCCTCCAGCGCGGCGTGAGAGAGGAATGCCTGCAACGGCATCAGGTCTTCGTCTTCTTCGTTGTAGCTGAACTGGCGCGTTGCCGTCACCAGCTCCTCTAAGTTCTCAATACGGGTCTGGCCCTTCTCGCCTTTTTCCTGCTCGTACATGGTGCGCAGGCCGGAATCTTTGATTACCCGGTCAGTCTGGACGTGCAGCGGCATGTCGGCCGTTTCCTGCGCCAGCGCGTCGATTAACTCCAGGAAGCGCTGCAATGCGCTGGCGGCGCGCCCGGCGAGGGCTTTTTCCTGTAACAGCTCGCGGCATGCCTGCCATAGCGTGAGCTGACGATCGCGCGAGGCCTGACGCACCACGTCCAGCGTACGATCGCCGATGCCGCGCGTCGGCGTGTTCACCACGCGCTCAAACGCCGCATCGTCGTTACGGTTGGCAATCAGACGCAAATACGAGAGCGCATCTTTGATCTCCTGACGTTCGAAGAAGCGCATACCGCCATAAATTCGGTACGGCATGCTCACCTGCAACAGCGCCTCTTCCAGCACGCGCGACTGGGCGTTGCTGCGATAGAGAATGGCACACTGCTCCAGCGCACCGCCGTTCTCCTGCCAGGTTTTAATGCGGTTCACCACGAAGCGGGCTTCGTCGAGCTCGTTGAAGGCGCAGTAAATCGAAATCGGTTCGCCGTCGACGCCATCGGTCCACAGCTTTTTACCCAGTCGCCCGTTGTTGTTCTCAATCAGGGCGTTGGCCGCGCTCAGTATGTTGCTGGTAGAACGGTAGTTCTGCTCCAGACGGATGGTTTGCGCGCCGGGGAAATCGTTGAGAAAGCGCTGGATGTTCTCCACCTGCGCGCCGCGCCAGCCGTAGATAGATTGGTCGTCATCGCCCACGATCATCACCTTGCCGGTATCCCCGGCCAGCAGGCGGATCCACGCGTACTGAATGTTGTTGGTATCCTGGAATTCGTCCACCAAAATGTTGGTGAAGCGTTCACGGTAGTGTTGCAGGATATGTGGTTTGTTGAGCCACAGCTCGTGGGCGCGCAGCAGCAGTTCGGCGAAATCCACCAGACCGGCGCGATCGCACGCTTCCTGATAGGCCTTGTAGACGTTCTGCCAGGTCTGCTCAACCGGGTTACCGAAGCTTTGAATGTGGTGCGGACGCAGCCCTTCGTCTTTCTGACCGTTGATGTACCACATCGCCTGACGCGGCGGCCACTGCTTCTCGTCGAGGTTCATCGCCTTGATCAGACGTTTCAGCAAGCGCAGCTGATCTTCGCTGTCGAGGATCTGGAAATCCTGCGGCAGGTTAGCGTCCATATGGTGCGCGCGCAGCAGACGGTGCGCCAGGCCGTGGAAGGTGCCAACCCACATGCCGCCCTGGCTGGTACCCATTAGCTGTGCGATACGGTGGCGCATCTCCGCCGCCGCCTTGTTGGTGAACGTCACGGCCATAATCGAGTACGGCGAGCAGTTCTCCACGCTCTGTAGCCAGGCGATACGGTGAACCAGCACGCGCGTCTTACCACTGCCCGCTCCAGCCAGTACCAGCAGGTTTGTACGCGAGGCGGCAACCGCGTCACGCTGTTTGTCATTAAGGCTGTCGAGCAGGTAAGAAACGTCCATTGGCACCGTCACGTCATGTCGGGCGGGCAAATGTTTCCATTCGCCAAAACCCTGTTAATTTATACAGAACAATTGATGATTATATCAGCGTCGTGAGGGATGCCAACCGTGAAATTTCCACGTGCGGCAGAAGACGGCTATCCGGGGTAGTCATCAGATCGGCATTTTCCGGCTTGATCCAGCAGGCCTGCATGCCGCAGCGGATCGCCCCGGCGACGTCCGTGGTCAGGTCGTCGCCCACGTGCAGGATCTCACCGAGCGGCAAATCCAGTTTTTCCGCTGCCAGATGATACATATCGTTGAACGGCTTCGAGCGTCCGTGCGGGCCCGCGCGCAGCACGAACTGAAAATAGTTCCCCAGACCAAACAGTTCAGGCTGAGCGTTGCCGTTGGTGATGGCCACCAGCGGCCACTTTTCAGCGAGCTTCGCCAGCGTGTCGTGGGTCTCCTGCGGCACATCGATGCGGCTGCGCCATTTGGCGAAATTTTCCATGGCCGCTTCGGCACCCATGGCCGCGTCCTGCGCGCTCAGGCCGGCATTGAGCATCGCCTGCTCAACCGCACGGCGGCGCCATTCGGTCACGTCATGGTAAATTTCCGGCTCGGTTTCCCGCAGGGACTGACGCAGCTTCTGGAACTCTTTGTTCTGGATCGCTTTCAGCGCAGGATGGTAGTTTTGCACAAACGCCAGCGACTCCTGCTCGGTACGCAGGATCACTGGGCGGTTGTCGTAAAGGGTGTCATCAAGATCAAACGTCAGGGCTGAGATCTGACCGAGTGGGCGGTAAAAACGCATTATTTCCCCCGTTTGGCGCGTGGATGCGCCGCGTCATACACCGAGGCAAGGTGTTGGAAGTCTAAGTGGGTATAGATTTGGGTGGTCGACAGATTCGCGTGACCAAGCAGCTCCTGTACGCCGCGCAGGTCGCCGCTTGATTCCAGCATGTGCGTCGCAAAAGAGTGGCGCAGCTTATGCGGGTGAACGTGGCTGTTCAGCCCCTGCTTAATGCCCCACTCCGCAAAGCGCTTCTGCACGTTACGCGCCGAGATCCGCTTGCCGAGCTTCGACAGGAACAGCGCATCCTCTTCCGCGCCAAACAGACCGCGCAGATCCAGCCAGTGCTCAATCCAGGAAACCGCATTGCGGCCGATCGGCAGGCGGCGCTCTTTGCTGCCTTTGCCCATCACCCACACTTCGCCAGATTCCAGATCGAGGTGCTTTAAGTCGAGGTTCACCAGCTCAGAGAGACGCAGGCCCGCGCCGTACATCACCTCCAGCATCGCGCGGTCGCGCACGGCCAGCGGATCGTTGAGATCGATATCCAGCAGGCGGTTTACGTCGTCGACGTCGATATTTTTCGGCAGATGACGCGGGGCCTTTGGCGTGGCGATCCCTTTTGCCGGGTTGGCTTTCAGACCGCCCTGGCTGACCAGCCAGTCGAAGAAACTGCGCAGGGCAGAGAGCCGGAGCGCCAGGCTCGCCGGGCTTAAGTTTTTTTTACGGCTACGCACAACGAAGCCGCGAACCGTGGCGGCGTCACATTGTTGCCAGCTTTTCAGGCCGATTTCATCGGCAATCTGCATGATGGCATCAAGCTGACGCTGATAGTTGAGCAGCGTAATAGGGCTAAGCTGGCGCTCAACGCCCAGATAGCGCAGAAAACGGGTGACGTCAGTGGCGAGCAGTCCGTCCGTCATACGCGCTCAATCCAGCGCTCCAGCAGCTCAGGCAGCATCAGGGCGATCTCCTGCAACAGTTGCGTGCCCTGCCCCTGTTCATAGTGATGCGCGTCGCGGCTGGTAAATAACATCACGCCCAGGTCACCATCGCGCCCCATCAGCGACATCGCCACCGAGCCGATAGCTTTGGCTTCCGGCAGCACCACCAGCAGTTCTGGCCCGTTAAGCGGCCCCAGATAGTGGTGCTCATGGCCCAGACGCTGAATGCGCAGCGGTTCAAACGCCTGACGGCTCAGCGCCAGATGGGTAAACCCGGACGGCGCGCCAATGCGCCAGCGGTCGGGAAAGAGACGGATCGTCGCGCCTGCCAGCCCCAGCTCGCGCGCCCAGCGGTGGAAGCGGTTGAGGAACTCTTCGAGACTGTGCGCGGAAGCCAGACGCGCCTGAAGGTGCAGAAGACGATAGAACAGGCTTTCGTTATTGCTGGCCTGCTCCATCAGCAGCGTCATGTTCTCTTCGAGCTGATTGATGTGGTTGCGCGAGCGCGCCATGTGCCATTCAACCAGCGACACGGTCTCGCGAACCGGATGCGGCACGCGCATCCTTTCGACGACGCGTGCATTGCGGATAAAAAACTCAGGATTGTGCAGCAGGTAATCCACAACAGCGCTGTCATCCAGCTCCGTTACAGGTTCCCGCAGTTCTTCCCCTGGTTGCTTCATAGATGGATAAACCCGTCATAAACATGTGTCGCCGGGCCAGTCATGTACAGTGGATGACCCGCTCCTTTCCAGGCGATATCAAGACGCCCGCCCGGTAATTCCACGCGAACCTCTTCCGCCAGTAACCCCTGCGAGATTCCGACGGCCACCGCCGCACAGGCACCGCTTCCGCAGGCCTGGGTTTCGCCCGCGCCGCGCTCGTAAACCCGCAGGCGAATGTGTTCACGCTTCACCACCTGCATGAAACCGATGTTCGCCCGCTCCGGGAAGCGCTCGTGGCTTTCCAGCACCGGGCCGAGCGTTTCAACCGCCGCGGTTTGCACATCATCTACCTGAATCACGCAGTGCGGGTTACCCATCGAGACGACGCCGCACAATACTGTCTGCTCGGCGGCACGCATAATATAGGTCTTTTCCGCTTTGTTGGCGCGAAACGGCACGGCAGCGGGTTCGAAGTTCGGCTCGCCCATGTTCACGCGCACCAGTTCGTCGTCGGTGACGCTGAGCACCATCCGGCCATTGGCGGTGCTGACGCGGATATCGCGCTTGTTGGTCAGCCCTTTCAGCCGAACAAAGCGGGCAAAACAGCGCGCGCCGTTGCCGCACTGGGAAACTTCGCTGCCGTCGGCGTTAAAAATGCGATAGTGAAAGTCCAGGTCAGGATCGTAAGGCGGTTCCACCACCAGCAGCTGGTCAAACCCCACGCCCACGTGCCGATCCGCCAGACGACGGATCAGTTCCGGGGAGAAAAAGACATTCTGCGTTACCGCGTCGACGACCATAAAGTCGTTGCCAAGGCCATGCATTTTAGAGAACTGCATCATTTGCTCCATTGCGCGGGTACAGAACGTAATCGTCAGAGATTGACCTGAGTCGGGCCGCCGTTATTGCCGCGATCGTTGGTATCCGGCGTAGATGACTCGATACCACTTTGCACTGGTTTTGTCGGCGGTGGTGCGTTTTTATCCTCTGGCGGGAAGTACAGTGGTCCCTTCAGTCCACAGCCGGTCAGGCTAAACAGAGTGACAAGAACGGCAAGCGTTCGAAAGACGTTTTTCATGTAGAGGTTGCCCGTAAGTTCAAATCTGTTTCTATCATCGCAGGAGAAGACACAAAAGCAAGAGTTTGCCGCTTTCCTGCAACGGGAATTATTTAGCGTTATACTGCCGCCATCACGAAAAACAGGAATAAAACCATGAACGACAGTGAATTTCATCGCCTTGCCGATACCCTGTGGATGACCATCGAAGAGCGTATCGACGAGTGGGACGGCGACAGCGATATCGATTGTGAAATCAACGGAGGGATCCTGACCTTAAGCTTCGAAAACGGCAGCAAGATTATTATTAACCGTCAGGAGCCGCTTCACCAGGTGTGGCTGGCGGCGAAACAGGGCGGCTATCACTTTGATCTAAAAGGTGACGAGTGGATCTGCGACCGCAGCGGCGAAACGTTCTGGGATCTGCTGGAGCAGGCAGCGACCGCGCAGGCGGGTGAGAACGTGAGTTTCAGGTAGTTTTGTTGCCCGGTGGCGGCTACGCCTTACCGGGCCTACAACGGCTCGAACCATAGTCCGGGTAAGCGTGAGCTCCAACCGGCGAAAAGGTTCAGGAGAAATACTGCTGCAACAGCGGCGCAGTTTCCTGGTTAGCGGGCGCCGCAGGGGTAATCGCCTGCGTACGGAACGGGATCACCTGCGCTCGTCCATCCACATTCACAATCTGGTAGAACTGCGGCAGGTTGAAGTTGATAAAACTTGAGCCGTAGGTAAAGCGATCGTGCGAGGATGAATAGAACCGGCTGACGTCGCGCACCAGCTCCTCTTTGCTGCCTTCACAGTGGTGATACACCTCGGCACGGTTGGTTTCATCCAGAATGTAGATATTAAACCCGGCGTTATCGCCCGACTCCTCGAAGAAGAACTGAATAATCCCTTCACTCGCAAAGCCATCCACCACCTGCGGCAGCTTAACGTGGTTGGTTTCCACCTGAACCGACAGGCCATGCAGTTTGTTGTGTGAAATCGCGCCGTAGAATTCAATGGCGTTCTCCAGCTTCTGCACCGACACGTTCAGGCGCTCAAAGAACAGCCCCCAGGTCTGGCCGGAGACGCGCAGCGCTTTAAAGCGTCCGGTTTCATTCCGGGTGCTGGAAAGACGCAATTCGATGCACTCAGACACCAGCTGCTGCACGCGGGTACGAATCAGGCCGCGAAGGTGCTGGCTGTAGCAGAACACCTCCACGCTGTCCGGCGGCGCGGCATCCTGGTGCATCTTGCCGAGGATCGTTTTCAGCGCCTCGATCATCGCCTGCTCGCCGTTAAAGTGCAGGGTACGCACTTCGTTCCACGAGTTGCGGTACAGCAGATCCACGCTGCCCACCAGGCAGTTTTGCTGCTCACCGAAGCTAAAGACGTCCAGCTTACGGAAGTCAAAGTGAACCACCTGATTGCGGAAGGCCGCCGTCGGGTCGTATTCCAGGTTGACGATGATCGCCAGATGGCGAATCTCACACGGGCTGTAGAGCGCTTTTGGCGTCGGCGCAGGCAGACGCAGTGGGAAGTGGTGCGAGACATCCGCCACCATCTCCTGCAATTTGGCTAAATCGACCACCTCGTTGCCCTTGATAAACAACCGGGTGCGTGAGGTGAGAAGGCCGTTAAACCAGGCCCAGGCCACCAGCTTGTTAAGGTAGCGGTTATACTCCAGCGGCTGATGGCTGATGATCGAATCCATGCTTGGCGCACGGTTGTACAGATACCACCCGGTGCGGTTTGCGCGGCCCGGCGGCACGTAGATAAAGGTCAGATTCGGTTCAGACAGGTCAGGCGAAATCTGTGGGTTCACCAGCGTTACCTTGCCCGGCAACGCTTCAAACGCGGCGTACAGTTTACGGGTCAGCACCCCGATATCCTGTGGGCTGGCAGAAACGCTAAGGTTGTTACGGCGGGCAAAGCGGATCAGGTTGCGGTAGCTCTGCATCATCGCATCAAGCAGCTCGTTGTGCGCCTCGCGCACCTGATCGATTTTCCAGTTGGCGCGGTTGTCGAGCATGGCGAGACGCGCTTCGTCCCATCCCCACTCTTTGACTAACTGGCTGACCACTTCACGGCGCCAGCCAACGCAGGCGCGCTCGCGGCTCAGTTTTTCACAGACTTTGAGATAGAAACATCGACGCACCAGGTCAAGACGCGTAGCGTCATCAATGGCCGTCAGGTATTCGGTGACGCGTTCCAGCATCATGCAGTAGGCATCAAGCCCGTAGGAGACGATCTCCCCGTCGTGCAGACGCTGCTTAATATCTTTCGCCAGCAGACGCGGCGTGGGGTATTCCCAGGAGTAGGCTTCCAGCAGCAGGGTTTTCAGCACCGCTTTGTACGGTGAATCAATGCTCTTATAGAGCTGCCAGAGGCTTGCACCAAAGTACTCTTCGGCGGACAGGGAGCTCAGACCGCCCAGATCCAGCCACTCGTTTGGCGTCAGTACGCCCTGCGAGTAAAGCGACATGACGTAGTCGTCATAATTCTCTTCTTCATCGCACGGCACCATATTCCACAGAATACGTTTTCCGGCCAGGCGAACCGCTGTACGGTAAAACTCATCCAGCAACAGAATATGCTGAGTCGAGCCGCAGTCTTCACCACCCAGACTGCCGCTTTCGTTATGGCGGAAACGGTTTTCATCAATCAGGAAGAAGCTCACTTCCACGCCGAGCGACGCCGCCCAGCTCTCCAGCAGACTGCATTTACGCTGCAACAGCTGGCGCTCTTCATTGTCGAGCCAGGACTGATGGCAGACCCAGATATCCAGGTCAGAAGAACAACTTTGCCCAACCGATGACGTGCTGCCCATGGAGTAAACCCCGGTAATCGGCAGCTCGCCTTTCGGCGAAACCTGCGGCGGCATACCACGGTAAAGCTCAAGTTCAGTCAGATAGTGCTGTTGGGTTTCATCAGGCGTGAAGAGGCAAATGCCCTGGGGAACGTTACCATCGAGGTAACCCGGCATTAGCGGATGGTGATAGTGCAACAATGTCGGCAGTAGACTGTATACCTGCTGGAAAGCAGGGCCCATGGCAGCAAGCGCGCGATCCACACGCAATTGATTGATGGCATCCAGTCTCTGTTTCAGAGTCTCAATATAGAGGTACAAGACGTATCGCCTGATGTTTCCGGGTGTCGCACGCCAGTCAAAACAGAACAAGCAGCGGACCCGCAGTATTTCAAAAAATAACCGTTACCCTTTTTCGCCTTGTTGTTTTCTGGTGGTACAGACGAAAAAAGGTCTAAAACGTGATCAATTTAACACCTTGCCGGTTGACCGTAAAGAAAGATGCGCTACATACAAGTGTAGCACCGTTCTGTACGTGTAAATACCTGAATACGGCGGTGGCTGACGCGAACGCCGCCCTGTCCCTCTCACTCTTCATCAACCGTAAAACTGCCATCCGAGTGTCAACAATGTTAGGATGGTTAGCGATTGATAATGACGGTAACAAGCATGTTAGACAATGTTTTGAGAATTGCCACACGCCAAAGTCCTCTTGCGCTCTGGCAGGCACATTATGTTAAGCAGCGCCTGGAAGCCTGCCACACCGGATTACGCGTTGAGCTGGTGCCAATGGTCACGCGTGGCGATGTCATTCTTGATACGCCGCTGGCCAAAGTGGGCGGAAAGGGTCTGTTTGTCAAAGAGCTGGAGCTGGCATTGCTTGAGAACCGCGCCGATATCGCCGTGCATTCGATGAAGGATGTGCCCGTTGAGTTCCCGGAAGGGCTGGGGCTGGTGACCATCTGCGAGCGCGAGGATCCGCGCGATGCGTTTGTCTCTAACCGCTATGACTCACTTGATGCGTTGCCGGCAGGCAGCGTGGTCGGCACGTCAAGTTTACGCCGCCAGTGTCAGTTGGCTGAACGTCGTCCGGATCTGGTGATTCGCTCGCTGCGCGGGAACGTCGGCACACGCCTTGGCAAGCTGGATAACGGCGACTACGATGCCATTATTCTTGCGGTTGCGGGCCTGAAACGCCTGGGGCTGGAAGAACGTATTCGCGTGGCGTTGCCGCCGGAGCTGTCGCTCCCCGCCGTCGGCCAGGGTGCCGTTGGCATTGAGTGTCGTCTGGATGATGCGCGTACTCAGGCACTGCTCGCGCCGCTGAATCATGACGATACCGCCGTTCGCGTAAAAGCCGAGCGCGCGATGAACACTCGCCTCGAAGGAGGCTGTCAGGTGCCAATTGGCAGCTATGCTGAATTAACTGACGGTGAGCTGTGGCTGCGTGCGCTGGTTGGCGCGCCGGACGGCTCGCAGATGGTTCGCGGTGAACGTCGCGGCAAGCCGCAGGATGCCGAGGCGCTTGGCGTATCGCTGGCGGAAGAGCTGCTGAATAACGGCGCGCGTGAAATTCTGGCTGAGGTCTATAACGGAGAGCCCCCTGCATGAGCATACTTGTCACCCGCCCTTCTCCCGCAGGAGAGCAGTTAGTGAGCCGTCTGCGCGCACTGGGGCAGGTGGCCTGGAGTTTTCCGTTGATTGAATTCTCCCCCGGTCGCGAGCTGCCTACGCTCGCTGACCAGATGCGTGCCTTGCAGGAAGGTGATCTGCTCTTTGCGCTATCGCAGTATGCCGTGGAATTTGCCCATGCGCAGCTGCAACAGCAGGGCGTTAACTGGCCCCACGCACCCCGCTATTTCGCCATCGGGCGCACCACGGCGCTGGCCTTACATACCGCGAGCGGAATCGATGTTCGTTACCCGTTAGATCGGGAAATCAGCGAAGTCTTGCTACAATTACCTGAATTACAAACTATTGCCGGAAAGCGTGCGCTCATTTTGCGCGGCAACGGTGGCCGCGAACTGCTGGGCGAGACGCTGCGCGAACGCGGCGCAGACGTGACGTTTGTGGAGTGCTATCAGCGCTGTGCAAAACACTATGATGGCGCGGAAGAAGCCATGCGCTGGCACGCGCGCGGCATTAATACGCTGGTGGTTACCAGCGGTGAAATGTTACAACAGCTTTGGTCGCTGATTCCGCTTTGGTATCGCGAAAACTGGTTACTCCGCTGTCGGCTTCTGGTCGTCAGCGAGCGTCTGGCGAACCACGCCCGGGAACTGGGCTGGCAGGATATTCGGATCGCTGATAACGCCGACAACGATGCGCTGCTGCGCGCATTACAATAACTCTCAAATGGGAAGCCATAATGACGGAACACGAAAAATCCTCCGCCGTGGTTGAAGAGACCAGGGAGACTGTGGACACCACGTCACAGCCAGAGACGACAGACAAAACCGTTGAGAAGAAAAACGGCAGCAACAAAACCAGCCTCACGCTGAGCGTGATTGCCATCGCGATTGCGCTGGCCGCAGGCGTGGGTCTCTACGGACTGGTGAAGAAACAAGGCACCAACCAGACGGCCACCAGCGACGCGCTGGTTAACCAAATCACCGCCCTACAGAAAGCGCAGGAGACGCAAAAAGCTGAGCTGGAAGGCGTGATCAAACAGCAGGCTGCCGCCCTCGCCGACGCGAACAGCAAACGTGAAGAGTTGACCAAACAGCTGAGCGAAGTGCAGGAGAAAGTCGCCACGATTTCGGGAACCGATGCCAAAACCTGGCTGCTCTCACAGGCCGATTTTCTGGTGAAGCTGGCCGGGCGCAAGCTCTGGAGCGATCAGGATGTCACCACCGCCGCCGCGCTGCTGAAAAGCGCCGACGCAAGCCTGGCCGATATGAACGATCCGAGCCTCATCAACGCACGCCGCGCTATTACGGAAGATATCGCCAGCCTGTCTGCGGTTTCTCAGGTCGACTATGACGGTATCATCCTTAAGGTAAATCAGCTCTCCAACCAGATTGATAACCTTCAGCTGGCCGATAACAACGACGATGACTCCCCGATGGATTCTGACGGCACCGAGCTGTCCAGCTCCCTGAGCGAATGGCGTATCAACCTGCAAAAGAGCTGGCAGAACTTTATGGACAACTTTATTACCATTCGCCGCCGCGATGAAACTGCCGTGCCGCTGCTGGCACCGAACCAGGATGTCTATCTGCGCGAAAATATTCGTTCCCGCCTGCTGGTGGCTGCCCAGGCCGTACCACGTCACCAGGAAGAGACCTACAAACAGGCGCTGGATAACGTTTCAACCTGGGTACGTGCTTACTACGATACCAATGACGCAACCACGACCGCGTTCCTGGAGGATATCGACAAGCTGAGCCAGCAAAACATCACCATGAACGTGCCGGACAAGCTGGAAAGCCAGCCGATTCTGGAGAAGATCATGCAGACGCGCGTGCGTAACCTGCTGGCCCAGCCGGGCGTTCCGGCAGAGCGCCCGGCTGAAGCACCTGCCGCCGCGCCAGCGCCTGAAAGCGCGCCGCAAGGAGAGTGATGATGCTAAAAGTCTTCTTACTCTTCATCCTGCTGATCGCCGGAATTGTACTGGGGCCGATGCTCGCGGGTCACCAGGGTTACGTATTGATCCAGACCGATAACTACAACGTCGAAACCAGCGTGACAGGGCTGGTGATCATCCTGATCCTGGGTGTGGTCGTCCTGCTGGCAGTGGAATGGATCCTGCGTCGGATTTTCCGTACCGGGGTTCACACGCGCGGCTGGTTCGTTGGCCGTAAGCGCCGTCGCGCCCGTAAGCAGACCGAGCAAGCGTTGCTGAAGCTGGCCGAAGGCGACTATCAGCAGGTTGAAAAGCTGATGTCGAAAAATGCCGACCATGCAGAACAGCCGGTTGTTAACTATCTGCTGGCCGCTGAGGCGGCGCAACAGCGAGGCGATGAGGCCCGCGCCAATCAGCATCTCGAACGCGCGTCTGAGCTCTCAACTAAGGATCCGATTCCGGTTGAGATCACCCGCGTTCGTCTGCAACTGGCGCGCAATGAAAACCATGCCGCACGTCACGGCGTTGACCGTCTGCTGGAAATCACCCCTCGTCATCCGGAAGTGCTGCGTCTTGCTGAGCAGGCATATATTCGGACCGGTGCATGGGGCTCGCTGCTGGACATTATCCCTTCCATGGCGAAAGCCGACGTGGGCGATGATGAACATCGTGATGAACTTCAGCGTCTGGCCTGGATTGGCCTGATGGATCAGGCGCGCGCCGATCTCGGCAGCGACGGCCTGAAAACCTGGTGGAAAAACCAGAGCCGCAAAACGCGCCAGCAGGTTCCCCTTCAGGTGGCGATGGCAGAACATCTGATTGAGTGTGACGACCATGACACCGCGCAGGAGATACTTCTCGACGGTCTCAAGCGACAGTATGATGACCGCCTGGTGATGGTCATCCCGCGTCTGAAAACCAACAATCCGGAACAAATAGAAAAAGCATTGCGCCAGCAGATCAAAACCGTGGGCGATCGCCCGCTGCTGTGGAGTACGCTGGGCCAGTCTTTGATGAAACACGGCGAGTGGCAGGAGGCGAGTCTCGCCTTCCGCGCAGCGCTGAAGCAACGCCCGGACGCATTTGATTACGCCTGGCTTGCTGATTCGCTGGACAAGCAGCACAAGCCGGAAGAGGCCGCAGCCATGCGGCGTGATGGGCTCCTGCTTACGCTACACAATAACGGAACGCAGCAGTAATTATCCAGGAGGCCAGATGGCCTCCTTTTTTGTACCCATAAAAAAACGCCTGCTATAAAAGCAGGCGTTAAAACAGGTCTGTAAGACAACATATTTGGTGCTTCACTCAACGTTATGTCCATGGTGTTTGATGAGGCCGAAGCGACATCTGTCAGTGGACGATAAGCACCGTAAACGGCTCTGCGTCATTCCTGAGTTTATGAGGCCGTAGGGCGAACATAAGAGATGGAATGAGCATCTACACGCATATTATTGCATGTAATGTGCCAGGTTTACACGCATAACTTTTACATCGCGCAACATTTTAAGATAAAAGGAAATTATGTTGTTAAGAGACGCCTTACGCCATACAAAATCGCGCTAAGGGCGGCAATCTGTCGTCACCAGGAGACAGGTTAAGAGAGAAAATAATATATTCTTTATTATTAACAGCTTATATGTCGCTGAATCGCGACAAGGATATAGAGTGTTGTCGGGGAATGGCTACAGGATGAAAAAGCGCAGAAAACAAAAAACCCCGCCGAAGCGGGGTTCAAAATTGGTCGGCGAGAGAGGATTCGAACCTCCGACCCACTGGTCCCAAACCAGTTGCGCTACCAAGCTGCGCTACTCGCCGATGTACTGCTTTTTTGAATTTTTAGTTCAACTCATTAAAAGTCGTGGTGCGAGGGGGGGGACTTGAACCCCCACGTCCGTAAGAACACTAACACCTGAAGCTAGCGCGTCTACCAATTCCGCCACCTTCGCAATTCACAACTCTTTCAATAATGGGGTGGCTAATGGGATTCGAACCCACGACAACTGGAATCACAATCCAGGGCTCTACCAACTGAGCTATAGCCACCACTGTATTCTTTCACGCGGTTCTGACTACTTCTCAGACCACCGCAGCTCTAGCGCCGGGACTAAAATGGCGCGCCCGACAGGATTCGAACCTGAGACCTCTGCCTCCGGAGGGCAGCGCTCTATCCAGCTGAGCTACGGGCGCTTAGCGCCGTTGCGGGGCTGGATATTACGTACCTCCGACCCCGCTGTCTAGTGCTTTTTTGAAAAAAATGCGCGTTTGGTTATGGTTTGCACATTTTGCCGCTTATTCCTCCACTTTATGGGCGGAGCCACGGCGACCCAGGCCAAAAAGTTTATAAGCAGCTGTGACGGCAGCCAGGAAGATCATCCCGACAAACAGCGACATGCGGGTATCTTCATTAAAGTACATTCCAATTAATACGCAAATCAGGAACGCCATCGTCAAATAGTTCGCATACGGGAACAGAATGGAACGGAATGGATGGCTGGCGATCGCTTCTTTGTGCGCCTGTCGGAAACGCAGCTGGCTAATCAAAATGACAAACCACGGTACCATCCCCGGCAGCACGCTGGCGCTATAAACATAAACAAACACGCGCTGCGGATTCGGGATGATGTAGTTCAGGCAAGAGCCAATCAGCAGAATCACAATCGACACCGCTACGCCCGCCACCGGTACACCCACGCGGGAGACTTTACCCATCACCGCCGGCAGCTGTTTGTTTTGCGAGAGCGCGTAAAGCATGCGCCCGCAGCTGTACATTCCGCTGTTACAGCCGGAGAGCGCCGCCGTCAGCACCACAAAGTTGATAATGGCGGCTGCCGCCGTGATGCCAATCTTAGCGAAGGTTAAGACAAACGGGCTGCCGGTGGTGCCGATCTCGTTCCATGGGAAAATGGTCACGATAACGAAGATCGCGCCCACATAGAAAATCAGGATACGCCACAGCACCTTGCCTACCGCGCTACGCAGCGTGACCTGCGGGTTTTTCGCCTCACCTGCGGTAATGCCGATCAGCTCAACGCCCTGATAGGAGGCGACAACGATACAGAGCGCCGTCAGAAAGCCCTTCCAGCCGCCCGCAAAGAAGCCGCCGTGCCCGGTCAGGTTACCAAAACCGATAGCGTGCCCGCCGTTACCGAAGCCAAAGAAGATGACCCCAAGGCCAACGACAATCATCACGATGATGGTGGTGACTTTGATCATCGCAAACCAGAACTCGATTTCGCCGTAAAGACGAACGGCGGCAAGGTTCGCCAGCGCCACCAGCCCTACGGCAATAAGCGCGGGTATCCACTGGGCCATCTCCGGGAACCAGAACTGCACGTAGACCCCGATGGCGGTGATCTCCGAAATCCCCACGGCCATCCACATAAACCAGTACGACCAGGCCGTGAGATAACCAAAGAACGGGCTCATATACCGGTGGGCGTAAACGGCGAAAGAGCCCGTCACCGGCTCCAGGAACAGCATTTCGCCCATTGAGCGCATGATGAAGAAGACGAACAGTCCGGCAATAATATACGCCAGCAGGACGGAAGGCCCCGCCCACTTCAGCGTGCTTGCCGAGCCCATAAACAGGCCAACGCCGATAGTCCCGCCCAGCGCGATCAGTTCAATATGTCGAGCTTCCAGCCCACGCTGAAGCTCCGGTTTTTTCTCTGCCATAATTCCTCGGTTGTGTTTGCTGTTTCCCGACTTGTTGCCGGGTATTGTTTTGAGGGGTACTGAAATACGGAGCGAATGGTTTCTTAAATTCTGGCAAATGGCAAACAATGCATTAAAAAAATGAATGCATTGCACATAAACTCAGCAGTTTTGCGGGGGGCGTTGCAGCGCGAACAGCAGATCGCGCTGCATATTGATTACATTTTCCCGGTGTAGTGCCAGGCGAGGTAGCGCAGAAGGCGAATCTGTCGTTTTATACGCGTCGGTTGGGAGAGCAGGCGGTAGAGCCACTCCAGCCCCAGGTTTTGCCAGACTTTGGGCGCACGCTTAACGTGGCCGGTAAAGACGTCGTAGGTGCCGCCAACGCCCATATAAAGCGCATCCGGGCTGACCAGACGGCAATCGCGCATCAGTATTTCCTGGCGCGGCGACCCCATAGCGACAGTGACAATTTTCGCCCCGCTGTCGCGCACGCGCTCATATAACGCCTGGCGATCTTCCGGCCTGAAATAGCCATCCTGGCTGCCCACAATGTTAACATTCCACTGGTTACGCAGCTTTTGTTCGGTCTGCGCCAGCACCTCTGGCTTGCCGCCGATCAAAAATACCGGCGTGCCTTCAGCGCCTGCGCGCTCCATAAGCCGCTCCCAAAGGTCAGCACCCGCCACGCGAGACACATTAGCGTCTGGAAACTTTTTACGAATTGAACGCACCACGCTAATACCGTCTGCGTATTTAAACTCCGCGGCTTCAATCAGGCTTTTCACTTCCGCATTATCTTCAACCGCCAGCATTTTTTCTGCGTTGATGGCCACCAGCGTGCCCGACTTCATCTGCCCGTCCGCGAACAGAAAATCCAGCGCGTGCTGCATGTCACGCCAGCCAATCAGCTGTAGCCCGCGCAGCGCATAACGCGGGGCTGAAGTTGTATCCGTCATGATAATCCCTACTCAGACTTGCGACAGCGTTGTGCTGCCCTGTGGCTCACGTCTGTGCACAAGCCCTGCACTGTCAAACAACCAGTACAGCAGTTTTGCCAGCAGCAGACAGAGTCCGAAAACGACCATAAAGAACACCACGCGTGAGACGAATGAATCCAGCCCCTCGCGCGCCAGAACGATCATATTGAAAATGGCACCGAAACAGAAACTGTGCAAAACAGCGGCTTTGTAGCGGTTGGTCTCTTCGTTACCCAGCGTATATAGCCAGTCGAACCATTTTATTATCAGCCCTACCGCGATCGCGCCAGGCAGGATAAACCACGTTCCGCCCATCACTACCAGCGAGCCAATCAGGGTTGGAGAAATCGCCAGACCCGAATGGTTGTTCAGCACTTCCCAGGTGAAGTAGTTCGCCGTGTTCAGGACAATGCCGGGGCGATCGGGCCACAGCCACGTCGGTATAAAGACATAGAAATCGCGAACAATCGGCGCCAGCCCCTGGAATTCGATTTTGTCGTAGTTTTGCAGCAGTAATGCCAGGTTTTCCCACGGCGAGAAGGTGTCGCGCGTCAGATACAGGAAGGTGTAAAACGCTTCGTCGCCGGCCACGTTCAGCCCGTAGCGCTTCAGCGCAAGCCAGAACATCCCCACAATGCCAAAGACGCCTGCCGCCGCCAGCATCCACAGCGAGATCCAGCCGCGAATAATGCCGATAAACAGGAAAATCGCGAAGGCGATAATGATGTTGGCGCGGGTGCCGCCGACGATCATGTAGGTCAGAATGCCAAATGCGACGGTGCTGACCAGGAAGAACAGCCAGGCTTTGCTGTCCTGACGCAGGAAAAAGACCACCAGCATCGCCGGGATAAAGAAATAGAAGAAACGCTTGAGCGCGACGCCGGAGACTTCGGCGGAGAAAATCTGGCTATAGGACTGCAACTTAAACAGTAAAAAGCCGTTATGCATGAAGAAAATCGCCACGCTGACGAGGGCGATAGTCATCAGCATAACCCACGTCAGATGGGTTTCTACCCGGTTCATGGTAAACAGCGGACGACGGGGGGTGGTGTCTTTTGCCGCGCGCAGGCGCGTTTTATAAGTGACGTAGTACACCGCGTAGAAGCAGGTCGCAGAGAGCAGCGCCTGCAACAAGATTTCCGGCGGCGCGACGCCAACATCAAAGCGGAACACGAGGATGCTGGTCAGCGGGAAGCCAAAGAAAAAGGTCAGCAAAAACAGCAGCGAGAAGAATACGTTGAAGTTAAAACGTACCCGCCGGAATTCAAACCAGGTGAGCGTGGCGATAAACAGCGTGCTCAGCAGCCAGACCACCAGCAAGCCGCTAAACTGCAACTGGCTCATGCGTTGTCTCCTGAAGCAATACGCAGCGCGCGGTGCCACGGCGTGAGGTAGTTCGGGCTGAAAAAGTCGATGCTATTTTTATCCACCAGCGTGAGCTGACGCTGCGCTTCCCGTACCACCTCGACATTAAGCGTGTCAGAGGTAAACAGCACCGGAATATGCTGCTCGGCCATGTCCTGCCAGAACGGGTTTTCGCGGTTGAGCACGCAGGGTACGCCCGCCTGAATCAGCAGACACAGCGTGCCAATCCCCTGCTGACGGGCAAAGATGAAATAGCCCAGATCGCATTTTCGCAGCAGCGCGAGATAGTCATCAAATTCCAGCTTATCGCTGAGAATGTGCAGGTTTTCCGCGCTAAACAGCGCAAGCCCTTGCTGGCGAACTTCATCGATGTAGGCGTCGTTATTGGCGGGATAGCCCATCGGCACCACCACGTTCACCGTGTCGCCAAACTGCTGATGCACCGCCCTCAGCGCCGCGACATGCTCGTTACTGCGATCGCCGGAATTCCCCACCAGGATGGTCAGCTTGCCCTCTCGAACCGTGTCATTCGCCATGGTGTTCAGCGCCGGATCCATACGGGTCGGGAAATAGAGCAGCTCCCCGCGAACCTTCGGGTGCTGTTTAGCAAAATAGTTGAGATCGCCTCGGGTAGCAAAAACGCAGCCCACACGCGCCTGCGCCAGACGACGCAGCGGATAGAAAAGTCGGAACTTCCAGCCACGGGAGACTTCGTAGAGATCCGCTCCCCAGATATGCCAGCTGAACTGAGAAGGTTTGATCCCGCCGCTTAACAGCGCCAGCCACAGTCCGGTATTGAACTGTCCATGGAAGAAGAAACGTTGGCTTCGATCCGCTTTGGCTTTAGCAACCACGGCCTTCGTCAGCGCCGCTTTGTCTGGCCAGAAGGTGATATGCAATGCCGGACACGCCGCGCTCAGGCCGCTGTCGCGTCCAACGACCATAAACTCACGCGCATCGGGCGTGCCGGATGCCAGTTCATCGTTGAAGAACCGCAGAACGGTCTGGTTATGATGCGGGATATCCGATCCCAGTATGTGTATCAGTGCAGTCATGCGCGTTTACGCCAAAGTAAAAATACGCCGCAACAGGCAGCGAAATAAACGATATAAGTTGCCATATAGGCCTGCGCCGCCCCCAGCGCACCGTGGGTGGGGATCAGCCAGTGAGAAAATGCCGTTAGCAGCGCAAACTGGCCGATCTCTGCCAGGATATACAACCGCAGCGAAGCCTTCGCAATCACCAGATAGCCGAAAACGTATGCCCCCACTTTCAGCACATCGCCGACCAGTTGCCAGGCAAACAGATCGCGCATGGCGGTAAACTTCGCTGAAAACAGCAGCCAGATGGCGAAATCACGCAGTAACCAGACGGTAAAGCTGGCGATCGCAACGGCCGGCAACACGAAACGCAGGGCGCGAAAAATCTCGCGGGTAATATCCTGCCTGGACGTCAGGCGCGATAAGGTTGGCAGCAAATAGACGCTAAAGGAAGCCGTAATAAATTGGAGGTAAGCATCTGAAATGCTGCTCACGCCCTGCCAGATCCCCACTTCATCCCAGCTGTAATGCGCTGCCAGCAGGTTTCGCATCATCACGTAAGCCACGGGAAGCGTTACCGAAGTGATGAGCGCCATCAGGGTAAACTTTCCTAGCTGCCCCGCCAGCATCTTGTCCCACTGCGGTTTCAGGTAACTCAGCGGGACATTGCCTCTGCGCATCAGCATAAACGCTGCCGGAATGACAACGAGCGCAGGCACCAGCGCCAGCCCCAGCAGCGCGCCTTCATAGCCGCCCAGCCGATAGCAGAAGTAGTAGGCGATAACGCCGATAATGCTGCCGAGGATCAGCGCCAGCGCATTCCCGGCGGCATCACGGAAGCCTTTCATCAGCGCCAGCAGCAGGTTCGCCCAGGCGATGCCCATCTGAACGAGCGCCACCAGGCGCACCAGTCCCTGATAGTGCGTGTGTCCGAACAGTCCCTGACTAACAGGTGCAGCCGCCAGCAAAAAGACGATGGCCAGCAACGTAGAGAAGCCCAGCACCATAGCAGAGGAGGTGCCCACCACCGTGCGAAGCTTTTCGGCATCGTCATGATGCTGCGCGACGTATTTGGTGACGCCATTGAATATCCCGGCACCTGCCAGCACGCCAAGCACCGTGACCAGCTGGCGGAAGTTCCCTGCCAGCCCAACGCCTGACGGACCAAATGAGACGGCCAGCAGCTTGACGACCAGTAACCCGGCGCCAATTTTTACTAGCGTGGACGCTGCCGTCCACACCGACGCTTTTGCCAGAGACATATCAGGCGAAATAACTCAGAAGCGAATTGATCACCGTACGCTGGTTCACCGGCGCGAGGTTGTAGAACAGGGGCAGGCGGAGCAGACGTTCGCTCTCTTTGGTGGTGTAGCGGTCTTCACCGGCAAACATCCCGAAGGCTTCGCCAGCCGGGCTGGAGTGCAGCGGAATATAGTGGAATACCGCCATAATTTCCGCCTCTTTCAGCCAGGCAATCAGCTTGCTGCGATCGTCGTTATCGCGCAGCTTGATATAGAACATGTGGGCGTTGTGGATGCAGTCTGCCGGAATGGTCGGCAGTTCAATACGTCCGGCTTTAGCCAGCGGCTCCAGCGCGTCGTAGTAGGTTTGCCACAGGGAGAGGCGTTGCAGATTGATTCGCTCTGCCGCTTCCAGCTGCGCCCAGAGATACGCGGCCTGCAAGTCCGCCATCAGGTAGCTTGAGCCGATATCGCGCCAGGTGTATTTATCCACCTGACCGCGGAAGAACTGGCTGCGGTTGGTCCCTTTTTCACGGATCACTTCCGCACGCTCCACAAGGGCACGATCGTTAATCAGCGTCGCGCCGCCTTCGCCGCCTGCGGTGTAGTTTTTGGTTTCGTGGAAGCTAAAGCAGCCGATATGACCGATGGTTCCCAGCGCGCGACCTTTGTAGGTGGACATCACGCCCTGCGCGGCGTCTTCCACCACGAACAGGTTGTGCTTTTTGGCGGTGGCCATGATAGTGTCCATTTCACAGGCCACGCCCGCGTAATGCACCGGAACAATCGCCCGCGTTTTGTCGGTGATCGCCGCTTCAATCAGCGTTTCGTCGATGTTCATGGTATCCGGACGGATATCCACAAACACGATTTTCGCCCCGCGCAGGACAAACGCGTTCGCCGTGGAGACGAAGGTGTAGCTCGGCATGATCACTTCATCGCCGGGCTGAATATCCAGCAGCAGCGCGGCCATTTCGAGCGATGCGGTGCAGGACGGCGTCAGCAGCACCTTGGCACTGTGAAAACGTTGCTCCATCCACTGCTGGCAGCGACGGGTAAAACCACCGTCGCCACAGAGCTTGCCGCTGCCCATAGCCGACTGCATGTAATCAAGTTCAGTGCCCACAACGGGAGGCGCGTTAAATGGAATCATCTTGTCACCTGTATAACCAGTAGGCGGTGGCGTCGATGCTGGCACCACTCGCAATATAACGTTTAAGCGCAGCGGTGTTGCCCATCTGGGTTGCGACCCGCAGCGTCGATACCTGTTGTTGCTCCGCCCAGTGCAGCGCCGCCTGCATGAGTTTTTCGCCCATGCCGCGCCCGGCTAACAAACCGATGCGCGCCTCTTGCTCGTTGAGCCTGCGAAGCGAAACAAAACCCTGAATCTGCCCACCGGCAGTACGGAACACCAGACAGACGTGGTCAAACGTGCCTTTAACCGCATTCTCTATCCACCGGGCATAAAAGCGGCCGCTGTCATCGGGCGCATACCAGGGCGCCCGGAAACGGCTTTGAGCGAAAGCCAGCGCCGCCATCTTGCGCAGCGCGGGGATATCCTGCTCCGTTGCAATTTCCGCGCCCGGTGAGCCGTGGCGGGCCACGGTAACAGAGAGATCAACCTCGCCCTCGACCAGCCGGAATCCGTGCTGCTGGAGCACGTCCAGCAGATCGGCGCGGTCCGCCGGGATCTTAGCCTGTACGCGCTGCCAGGCGCTGAAGTCTGCGTCCTGCAACGCAGGAGCGTTATCGCGCAGACGCACTATCGCTGAGGGGAGCGAAAAAAATACGCTTTCCCACTCAAGGGACTCCAGCACGCCGTTGAGAGTAATCAACGCCAAACGCCCTTAGTATCAACAATATACTGCTGACGCACGGCATCAGCGGAGACCGCTTTAAACGCATTGTGATCCACCAGCAGCACCAGCACATCCGCCGTCGCCAGCGCGTCATCCAGTGCGGTAAGGGTGCAGTGACCGGCAAGTTTTGCCGGCAACGCATGAATATTCGGCTCAACCACCAGCGTTTCACCGCTGTGCCAGGCTGCGATCGTTTCGGCAATTTCCATTGCCGGGCTTTCGCGAAGATCGTCAATATTCGGTTTGAATGCCAGACCAAAGCAGGCAATTTTCAGCTCACTGGCACGTTTACCGCTGTCGGCGAGGCAATCCGCCACCGTGGCTTTCACCTGGTTGATAACCCAGTGCGGTTTGTGGTCGTTTACTTCGCGCGCGGTGCGAATCAGGCGTGCCTGTTCCGGATTCTGCGCCACGATAAACCACGGATCGACAGCGATACAGTGCCCACCCACACCCGGCCCCGGCTGAAGGATGTTCACGCGTGGGTGACGATTGGCAAGGCGAACAAGTTCCCAGACGTTAATCCCCTGATCGGCGCAAATCAACGACAGTTCATTCGCAAATGCAATGTTAACATCGCGGAAGCTGTTTTCGGTCAGTTTGCACATCTCGGCGGTGCGGGAGTTGGTCACCACGCATTCGCCTTCAAGGAAGATCTTATACAGCTCGCTGGCGCGCGCGGAGCAGACTGGGGTCATGCCGCCAATCACGCGGTCATTTTTAATCAGTTCCACCATCACCTGGCCTGGCAGTACGCGCTCAGGGCAGTAGGCGATGTTGATATCGGCCTGGTCGCCCGCCTGCTGGGGGAAGCTGAGATCGGGACGCGCCTCGGCCAGCCACTGTGCCATCTGCTCGGTTGCCCCAACAGGTGAAGTGGACTCAAGGATAACCAACGCTCCTTTCTTCAGCACAGGCGCAATGGATTTTGCCGCCGCCTCGACATAAACCATGTCAGGCTCGTGATCGCCTTTAAAGGGCGTAGGCACCGCAATCAGGTACGCATCGGCTTCTACCGGCGTGGTGCTGGCGCGCAGGAAGCCACCGTCCACCGCCTTTTTCACCACACGATCGAGATCGGGCTCCACGATATGAATTTCGCCACGGTTGATGGTTTCTACCGCGTGCGCGTTGATATCTACGCCAATAACCTGCTTTTGACGAGAGGCAAAGGCCGCCGCAGTAGGCAGCCCGATATAGCCGAGACCAACAACAGAGATGGTAGTAAAACTCATAGCGTTACCCGATTGTGTTTAAGTGCGTGCAAAATACGTCCACAAGCCTGCCCGTCCCCGTACGGGTTATGGGCACGGCTCATCGCCTGATACTCTTCTTCGTCATGCAGTAAGCGCGTGACCTCTTCGACAATGCGACGCGGATCCGTTCCCACCAGACGCACGGTACCGGCAGTGACCGCTTCCGGACGTTCAGTGGTTTCGCGCATCACCAGTACCGGCTTACCGAGGGAAGGCGCCTCTTCCTGAATGCCGCCAGAATCGGTCAGGATCAGCCAGGCGTGGTTCATCAGCCAGACAAATGGCAGATAGTCCTGCGGCTCTATCAGGAGCACGTTTTCCACGTGGCCCAGGATACGGTTGACCGGTTCGCTGACGTTAGGGTTAAGGTGCACCGGATAGACAATCTGCACATCCTCATTCTGCGCGGCGATTTCAGCCAGCGCGTGGCAGATTTGCTCAAAGCCACGGCCAAAACTTTCGCGGCGGTGTCCCGTCACCAGAATCGTTTTCTTGCCGTTGTTCAGGAACGGATAGTGCGCAGCGAGTTCTGCCTGAAGCTCGCTGTTAGCCAGCACGCGGTCACGCACCCAAATCAGCGCATCAATGACCGTATTGCCGGTAACGAAGATTTTGCTGTCGCTGATATTTTCGCGCAGCAGGTTCTGACGTGAGTTCTCGGTTGGCGCAAAATGGTACATCGCCAGGTGACCGGTGAGCGTACGGTTGGCCTCTTCCGGCCACGGGGAATAAAGATTGCCGGTACGCAGTCCCGCTTCGACATGGCCAACAGGGATACGCTGATAGAACGCGGCCAGGCTGGTCGCCACGGTGGTGGTGGTGTCGCCGTGCACCAGCACTACATCCGGCTTGAACGACTCCAGAATAGGCTTTAATTCTTGCAGAATACGGCAGGTGATTTCCGTCAGTCCCTGTCCCGGTTTCATTATATTGAGATCGTAATCCGGGACGATAGAAAAGAGGGTTAAGACCTGATCGAGCATCTCACGGTGCTGGGCAGTCACGCACACTTTCGCTTCAATATCAGGATCTCTGGCCAGCGCATGAACCAGAGGCGCCATCTTGATGGCCTCCGGCCTGGTGCCAAATACGGTTAGTACTTTCACATCGATTCTCTTCGATTAGACGATGAAGGCCGCAGCCTTCATCGTAGACGGCGTTCTTAGTTTGTGCGGCGACGCAATAACGCTACGCCAGCGCCAGTCAGTGCGCCCACAATCCCCCACATGATCATCAGGAATGCGCGACGCGGACTATCGCGTTTTACAGGCTCTTCAGGCGTTCTTAAATAACGATAGGTCTGAAAACGCGGGTCCAGCGTTGGACCGACGTTGAGCGTATTGAGCATGGCGCGGTTTTGGTCGTAATCAAGGTCAAAGTCAGGGCCAACGGCCTGGATATTTTCCAGACGTGCCTGAAGCATTGGGCGACCAAGAAGGAACATTTCTGAATCAGGGAGTTCGTCAGCCGGAACATCCGTTTCGCTACGGGAAATATTGTGCTGTTCCGCAATCTTCAGCGCCTGCTCAAGATTATGCACGCGACGGGCGAAGATGGCCTTAGCGACCTCTTCCTGACGTTTGACCTGCGCTTTCATCTGGATAGTTCGCGCAGCCCAGGCGCCTTTCAGCTCGTCATTCAGATGACTGGCCGCACGCTGGCTGGCAAAAGCAACGTACTGACGCAACAGGTTATTGGCGTCAGGCGCCGTTTCCGCAATCAGCTTCACGCTGTCGCTAACGTTACGGAGCACATCGCCAGGCATAAACTGAATGTTGTTGATTAAATCATCCAGCAGCGCGGCATCCGCTTTGCTGTTACCGACCATACGCTGCTTGTAGTAGTCTGTCTGGGACCAGAAATCGCGACGTGTATCCCACGACGCCAGCTGCATCACAAACTCTTTGTAGGACTCATCCATCACCGAGGCCTGATCCGGGGTCGCCAGATTGGCCTTGATATCAAGATTACGCAGGAATTGCTGCTGGGAGTAGTAGCCTCCAAGCATATTCACCGTTGGTCGGTCTGTGATCGCCGTGGCGCTCCACTCTTGTTTCGCAAAGAAGGTGTAGGCAAGCGCTAACAGCGCGAACCCCAGGCCAATCCCCACAATCCACAGTTTGCCCTGCCATAACACTCGAAACAAACCACGAATATCCAGCTCGTTCTCAGTGCCCACTGATTTCGCTCCCGCCAACGGTTGAGTCATCATAGTCCCGGTTTTACTTAGTTAATGTTGTGTTTTTGCCACTGTTCCGACGCATCCTGCGTTTTAAACGTTTAATAAAACGCGCGACTTTCCATGCACGCTTGATGCAGTAACCGTACATGAAAAATGCTAGCAAGAATAATACCAACATTACCCATTCAGGAATGAAATGAGCATATTCCGCGGCAACGCCAATCGCAGCCAGAATAGCAGCCGCAAGCGTAATCAACACAAATGCCTGACGAGACGTGAAGCCGGCGCGCATAATCAGGTGGTGAATATGCTGCCGATCGGGAGAAAACGGGCTCATCCCTTTACGCAGACGGCGGTACATAATAGCGACCATGTCCATCAGCGGGATGGCGATAATCCAGAGGGCCGTTACCGGGCTGATAGGGTGCGTTTTACCCTGCGTGGTTTCCAGCAGGACCCAGATAACCGTAAAGCCAATCAGGGTACTGCCCGCATCGCCCATAAAGACTTTATAGCGACGCCCTAACACACCCAGGTTCAGGCAGATGTATGGCAGGATGGCGGCAATCATAGCAAAGCACCACATTGACAGGCTGTACTGGCCGTCAAACCATAAGATGATGCCGATCGCGCCAAACGAAACAGAGGACAGCCCACCAAGCAGACCGTCTATACCGTCAACCATGTTAAAGGCGTTGATAGCCGCCCACACGGCAAACAGCGTCAGGAAGAAGCCGAATGGCCCAAGCACCAGCTCCCAGGGACCAAACACGTAGCCCAGGCTTCTGAGATAAAGGCCGCCTACCACCATCATAATGATGCCAATGGCCGCCTGTACCGTCGCGCGGAACTTCACGCTGATATCAAAACGATCATCAAGGGCGCCGACCAGTACCAGCACACCGGCACATGCCAGATAGAGTGCGGCATGGGGGATATAATAATCCGCGATCCCGAATGTGAAACAGATGCCTGCGTATACCGAAATGCCGCCCACCAGCGGAATAAGCCCCTGATGACGTTTACGGAAGTTCGGTTTGTCCACTAACCCAATTCTTTTTGCTACCTTGCGCGCAATGAACAAAAAACAGGTTGTGAATAAAAAAATACTGATCAGCTCAGTTACTGCAGTGAGTAGATTCACAATGGATTGCTCTCAACAAATGTTAGTCCCGGAAGTATAACCATGAAGCCTCTGCCTCAGAAGGATTAAAGATGGCTTCTCACAACACCCTTTGTATGTTTTTCAATCAATTATTTCTTTGACTGTGCAAACATTCTTATTGTCGCACCGACAGGTCAAAATTGGGAGTGTGTGGTAATAGCGTATAGTCCATAAATAAAAAACGCCACGTAAAAACGTGGCGTTTACTGGGATTATTTGCGTTACGAGCGTTTCATCATGTCGAAGAAATCGTCGTTCGTTTTGGTCATCGCCAGTTTATTGATGAGGAATTCCATTGCGTCGATTTCGCCCATTGGATGGATGATTTTGCGCAGGATCCACATTTTCTGAAGCTCTTCCTGAGTGGTAAGCAGCTCTTCTTTACGGGTACCGGAACGGTTGTAGTCGATCGCCGGGAAGACGCGTTTTTCTGCGATTTTACGAGAAAGGTGCAGTTCCATGTTGCCTGTACCTTTGAACTCTTCGTAGATAACTTCGTCCATTTTGGAGCCGGTATCGATCAGCGCCGTCGCGATAATGGTCAGGCTACCGCCCTCTTCCACGTTACGCGCCGCACCGAAGAAACGCTTCGGACGATGCAGGGCGTTGGCATCCACACCACCGGTCAGTACTTTACCGGAAGCCGGCACCACGGTGTTGTAGGCACGCGCCAGACGGGTAATGGAGTCGAGCAGGATGATCACGTCTTTCTTGTGCTCAACCAGGCGTTTCGCCTTCTCGATGACCATTTCCGCAACCTGAACGTGGCGAGAAGCAGGCTCGTCGAAGGTAGACGCAACCACTTCCCCTTTCACCAGACGCTGCATCTCGGTTACTTCTTCCGGACGTTCGTCAATCAGCAGCACCATCAGCACACAGTCTGGATGGTTGTAAGCAATGCTCTGCGCGATGTTTTGCAGCAGCATGGTTTTACCGGCTTTTGGCGGCGCCACAATCAGACCACGCTGGCCACGACCAATTGGCGATGCCAGATCCAGCACACGAGCGGTTAAGTCTTCAGTAGACCCGTTACCACGCTCCATGCGCAGGCGAGAGTTCGCGTGCAGCGGCGTTAAGTTCTCGAACAGGATCTTATTGCGGGAGTTTTCCGGTTTGTCGTAGTTAACTTCGTTAACCTTCAACAGCGCAAAGTAGCGTTCACCCTCTTTTGGAGGACGAATCTTACCTGAAATGGTGTCACCAGTGCGGAGGTTGAAACGGCGGATTTGGCTAGGGGATACGTAGATGTCGTCAGGGCCGGCGAGGTAGGAGCTGTCTGCAGAGCGGAGGAAACCAAATCCGTCTTGCAGTATCTCCAGCACACCGTCGCCAAAGATATCTTCGCCACTCTTAGCGTGTTGCTTCAGGATGGCGAAAATGATGTCCTGCTTGCGCATACGAGCCTGGTTTTCCAGTCCCATATTTTCGCCGAGAGTGATCAGCTCAGAAACCGGCGTATTCTTTAATTCGGTAAGATTCATAATGGTGTGGGTTCTTAAACTCGGGGTGATTCTCGAACTTAATGTTGTGAATGGTATGGCAGGGTCATCCATGCCTGTTTAGCGGCCATCACCTCATGTCTGTTCGCTGTCTGGTCACAGGGAAAGAACGCAGAACTGAAACGACAAGACGGATTGAGTGACAAGCCCGGAATCTAGCAACTTCACGCACTGTTTAAGTTAACAACGGGAAGTATCGGGTAAAACAAGATTCAAACAACAAGATATGTTTAAAACGTAGTCATAGCTAACTTAGCACGACTAAAGCCGGGCGTCCAGAGCTCACCATTAATTAGGCGCTCTGGACGCTCAGCGGAGAAACCTTACGCCAGGTTAGCGTCCAGGAACTCTTTCAGTTGACCTTTGGACAGTGCGCCCACTTTGGTCGCCGCCACGTCACCGTTCTTGAACAGCAGCAGGGTCGGGATGCCACGGATACCGTATTTTGGCGCGGTGCCCGGGTTCTGGTCGATGTTCAGCTTGGCAACGGTCAGTTTGCCCTGATATTCGTCAGCGATTTCATCCAGAATCGGAGCGATCATTTTGCAAGGACCACACCATTCAGCCCAGAAATCAACGAGGATCAGCCCGTCAGCTTTAAGTACGTCCGTGTCAAAACTGTCGTCAGTCAGGTGAATAATTTTATCGCTCATATATAACTCCACAGGAATAAGCCTGGTACGTTGGTTTTGTCTCCACCAACGACGTGTTGATGTCGCATTAACCAACTAAAGGTTGACTTTATTTCACCGGATACGCTTTCGTAAAGCAATAGTAAGCTGATATTCTACCACACTATGAGCAAAACACATTTAACAGAACAGAAGTTTTCCGACTTCGCCCTGCACCCAAAGGTGATCGAAGCCCTTGAAACTAAAGGGTTTCATAACTGCACGCCCATTCAGGCTCTCGCCCTGCCGCTGACGCTGGCCGGTCGTGATGTTGCAGGGCAGGCGCAAACCGGTACTGGCAAAACGATGGCGTTTTTAACGTCAACGTTTCATTATTTACTTTCTCACCCAGCGATTGCAGACCGCAAAGTTAACCAGCCGCGCGCGCTAATTATGGCCCCGACGCGAGAACTGGCGGTACAGATCCACGCAGACGCTGAGCCCCTGGCGCAAGCCACTGGCCTGAAACTTGGCCTGGCCTATGGCGGCGACGGCTACGATAAACAGCTGAAAGTGCTGGAAAGCGGCGTGGATATCCTGATTGGGACCACCGGCCGTCTTATCGACTACGCCAAACAGAACCATATCAACCTCGGCGCAATCCAGGTCGTGGTGCTGGATGAAGCAGACCGCATGTACGATCTGGGCTTCATTAAAGACATCCGCTGGCTGTTCCGCCGTATGCCTGCGGCAAACCAGCGTCTGAACATGCTGTTCTCCGCAACCCTGTCATACCGCGTACGTGAACTCGCATTCGAGCAGATGAACAATGCGGAATATGTGGAAGTAGAACCGGAACAGAAAACCGGGCACCGCATTAAAGAAGAGCTCTTCTATCCTTCTAATGAAGAGAAAATGCGCCTGCTGCAAACCCTGATCGAAGAAGAGTGGCCGGATCGCGCGATCATCTTTGCGAACACTAAACACCGCTGTGAAGATATCTGGGGCCACCTGGCGGCAGATGGTCACCGTGTGGGCCTGCTGACCGGCGACGTGGCGCAGAAAAAACGCCTGCGCATTCTCGACGAATTTACTCGTGGCGACCTTGATATTCTGGTCGCGACCGACGTGGCGGCCCGTGGCCTGCACATTCCAGCCGTGACGCACGTCTTTAACTATGACCTGCCAGATGACTGTGAAGACTATGTACACCGTATCGGTCGTACCGGTCGTGCCGGCGCAAGCGGTCACTCCATCAGCCTTGCATGTGAAGAGTATGCGCTGAACCTTCCGGCCATTGAGACCTATATCGGTCACTCTATTCCACAGAGTAAATACAATCCGGACGCGCTGATGAGCGAACTGCCGCCACCTAAGCGCCTTACCCGTCCACGTACCGGTAATGGCCCGCGTCGTTCCGGCGGTGCGCCGCGTAATCGTCGTCGTTCAGGTTAAAAAATGATGCTCAGTTCCACCTCGCTCTATGCGGCAATTGATCTCGGTTCGAATAGTTTTCATATGCTGGTTGTACGCGAGGTGGCGGGAAGCATACAGACGCTGACGCGCATCAAGCGCAAGGTCCGCCTGGCGGCGGGCCTGAGCAGCGATAATCACCTCTCTCCCGAAGCCATGGAACGTGGCTGGCAGTGTCTGCGCCTCTTTGCAGAGCGTCTGCAGGACATACCGCATGCCCAAATCCGCGTTGTCGCGACCGCGACGCTCCGTCTGGCGGTTAATGCCGTCGATTTTATTGCCAAAGCGCAGGAAATTCTCGGCTGCCCGGTGCAAGTCATCAGCGGTGAAGAAGAAGCGCGTCTGATATATCAGGGCGTGGCGCACACTACCGGGGGCGACGATCGCCGTCTGGTGGTGGATATTGGCGGAGCGAGTACTGAACTGGTGACCGGCACAGGTGCCCAGGCGACCTCGCTGTTCAGTCTGTCGATGGGCTGCGTAACCTGGCTTGAGCGCTACTTTACTGACCGCAATCTCGCGCAAGAAAACTTCGACGAGGCTGAAAATGCCGCGCGTGAAGTGCTGCGTCCGGTCATGGACGAACTGCGCTACCACGGCTGGAAAGTGTGTGTTGGGGCGTCAGGAACTGTACAGGCGTTGCAGGAAATCATGATGGCGCAGGGGATGGATGAGCGGATCACGCTTGCTAAACTCCAGCAGCTTAAACAGCGCGCCATTCAATGTGGTCGTCTGGAAGAGCTGGAAATTGAAGGGCTGACGCTCGAACGTGCGCTGGTCTTCCCCAGCGGGCTAGCCATTCTCATCGCCATTTTCACCGAGCTAAACATCCAGTGCATGACCCTGGCAGGCGGCGCACTGCGCGAAGGTCTGGTCTATGGGATGCTGCATCTTTCGGTGGACCAGGACATTCGAAGCCGTACGCTACGTAACGTCCAGCGCCGCTTTATTGTGGATACCGATCAGGCGCAGCGAGTGGGCCAACTGGCATCGCTCTTTGCGGATCAGGTTAAATCACGTTGGGATATCGAACCGTTAAGCCGCGATTTGCTGCTAAGTGCGTGTGCGTTGCATGAAATTGGGCTTAGCGTTGAGTACAAGCAAGCGCCGCTACACGCAGCCTGGCTGGTGCGTAATCTCGATTTGCCGGGCTACACTCCCGCGCAGAAAAAATTGCTCGCGACCCTGCTGCTGAATCAAACCAACGCCGTTGACCTCTCTTCACTCCATCAGCAAAACGCTGTACCGCCGCGCGTGGCCGAACATCTCTGCCGCTTACTTCGTCTGGCGATTCTGTTTGCCAGCCGGCGTCGCGACGATCTCCTCCCGGCCATTACGCTGGTGGCAGACGATGAAAAACTGACGCTGACGCTGCCGGAAAATTGGCTAGAAGATCATCCGCTTGGAGCAGAGTTGATCGAGCAGGAGTGCCAGTGGCAGAGCTATGTGCACTGGGCGCTTGATGTGAAGTGACCCTTTGAAGCGTGCCGGGGGGCGGCTTCGCCTTACCCGGCCTACAAAATTGTTATCCCTTCTCTTTGGCTTTTGCCAGCATCGCGCGAATGTTTGCCACGTTTGCCTGCCCTTTATGCATCCGCTCTTCAGCGGTAATAGCTTTACGCTCCTGCTCCCAGATAAGATCGTCCTGAGGCAACTCCAGCAGGAAACGGCTCGGCTCCGGGCGCACCAGCTCACCATACTGACGGCGCTCTTTGCAGAGCGTAAACGTCAGCTCTTTCTGCGCACGGGTGATCCCCACGTAGGCCAGACGGCGCTCTTCGTCGACGTTATCTTCATCAATGCTGCTCTGGTGCGGCAATAGGCCCTCTTCCATCCCCACCAGATAGACATAAGGGAACTCCAGCCCTTTCGAGGCATGCAACGTCATCAACTGGACCTGATCGGCTTCTTCTTCACTCTCGCCGCGCTCCATCATATCGCGCAGCGTGAAGCGGGTGACCACCTGCGTCAGGGTCATCGGCTCGTCAATCTCAGATCCTTCAAGCATTTCGGTCATCCAGCTGAAGAGCTGGTTAACGTTTTTCATGCGCATTTCTGCCGCTTTCGGGCTGGCGGAGGTTTCATACAACCAGGATTCGTAATCAATGCCGTGGATCAGATCGCGTACTGCCGCCACGGGCTCGCGCTCTGCCAGACGCTGCACCTCACCCAGCCAGTGGGTAAAGCGGGTTAAGGCGTCATAGCCGCGCCCGGTCAGGGTCTGGCTCAGCCCCATATCGAAGCTGGCGGTGAACAGACTTTTGTTGCGGGTCATCGCCCATTCACCCAGCTTTTGCAGCGTCGCAGAGCCAATCTCGCGCTTCGGCGTATTTACAATGCGCAGGAAAGCGCTGTCGTCATCCGGGTTGGTCAGCACGCGCAGATAGGCCAGCAGATCCTTGATTTCCGGACGCGAAAAGAACGACGTACCGCCGGAGATTTTGTAGGGGATGCGGTTCTGCATCAGCATCTTTTCAAAGACGCGCGACTGGTGGTTTCCGCGATAGAGGATCGCGTAATCCTTGTATTCAGTTTTGTTGACGAAGTGATGGGCAATCAGCTCGCCGGTTACGCGCTCCGCTTCGTGCTCTTCGTTATTGGCGCTAAGGACTTTCAGCTCGGTCCCGTAACCCAGTTCAGAGAACAGGCGCTTCTCAAAGACGTGCGGGTTGTTGGCAATCAGGATGTTCGCCGCCTTCAGGATACGCCCGGAAGAACGGTAGTTCTGCTCCAGTTTAATCACCTGCAACGCCGGGAAGTCTTTGCTCAGCAGCACCAGGTTTTGCGGACGTGCGCCACGCCATGAGTAAATCGACTGATCGTCATCGCCTACAACGGTAAAACGCGCGCGCTGTCCTACCAGCAGCTTCACCAGCTCGTACTGGCTGGTGTTGGTATCCTGGTATTCATCCACCAGCAGGTAACGAATTTTGTTCTGCCAGCGCTCGCGCACCTCTTCATTCCGCTGAAGCAGCAGCGTCGGCAGCAGGATCAGATCGTCGAAATCCAGTACGTTGCAGGCTTTCATATGCGCGTCGTACAGGCCATAGCAGTGGGCAAAGATGCGGTCACGCTCGCCTTTGGCACTTGCCGCAGCCTGGGCCGGCGTCATCAGATCGTTTTTCCAGTTCGAGATCGTCGAGATCAGCTGTTGCAACAGCACTTTGTCATCTTCGATCAGCCCTTCCGTCAGCTCTTTGAGCAGCGCCACCTGGTCGGTGTCATCAAAGAGCGAAAAGTTGGACTTCATTCCCAGCGCCGCGTATTCGCGCTTGATGATATCCAGACCCAGCGTGTGGAAGGTGGAGATCATCAGCCCGCGCGCCTCTTTACGGCCCAGCGTCTGGCCGACGCGCTCTTTCATCTCACGCGCCGCTTTGTTGGTAAAGGTGACCGCCGCGATATGGCGCGCCTGGTATCCACAACCCCGAATTAAGTGGGCGATTTTGTTGGTGATCACGCGTGTTTTACCGGATCCCGCTCCCGCCAGCACCAGGCAGGGTCCGGTGACGAATTCGACAGCTTGTTGTTGTCCGGGGTTTAAACGCATAAATGATCACTCAATGAAAGTCGGGAGAGGAGGAAAAACGCGTGGTAGTATACCGATCGTAAACTCGTTGACTCAAGGCACGATCATGGCAAAAACAGCAGCAGCACTGCATATCCTTGTTAAAGAAGAAAAACTGGCACAGGATCTGCTCGAACAGATTAAAAACGGCGCCGACTTCGGCAAACTGGCGAAGAAACACTCGATTTGCCCGTCAGGCAAACGCGGTGGTGGCTTAGGCGAGTTCCGCCAGGGCCAGATGGTTCCGGCGTTTGATAAAGTGGTCTTCTCCTGCCCGGTGCTGGAGCCAACCGGCCCACTGCATACGCAGTTCGGCTATCACATTATCAAAGTGTTATACCGCAACTAATCAAAAGCCCGGTGCATTAACTCACCGGGCTTTTTTATTTGAGTGTTCCAGCGTTCAGATACCGTCGCCGTATTCGAAGGTGTGGTGAATACCGTTAAAGTGCTGATCCATATCCATCGACGGTTTATCGCTGTCTGGCTTACCGACGATGCGCGCCGGGACGCCAGCGGCGGTGGTGTGCGGCGGTACAGGCTGGAGCACAACCGATCCCGCGCCAATCTTTGCGCCGCGTCCGACTTCAATATTGCCAAGGATTTTAGCACCCGCGCCGATCATCACCCCTTCACGAATTTTCGGATGGCGATCGCCGCTGGTTTTACCTGTACCGCCCAGCGTAACGGATTGCAGAATCGACACGTCATCTTCGATCACCGCCGTTTCACCGACAACAATGCCGGTGGCGTGATCGAGCATGATCCCGCGGCCAATTTTCGCCGCCGGGTGAATATCGACCTGGAAGGTCACGGAAACCTGGTTTTGCAGGAAGATGGCCAGCGCGCGGCGTCCCTCATTCCATAACCAGTGGCCGATGCGGTACGCCTGTAAGGCGTGGAAGCCTTTGAGATACAGCAGCGGCGTGGAGTATTTATCCACCGCCGGGTCACGCGTGCGCACGGCCTGAATATCGCATGCGGCAGAAGCAATCATTTCCGGATCGGCAGCGTAGGCCTCTTCCACCACCTCGCGAATAGCGATAGCAGGCATGATAGGGGAAGCCAGTTTATTGGCGAGCATGTAGCTCAGGGCGCTGCCGAGATTTTCGTGCTTGAGTAGCGTCGCGTGATAAAAACTGGCCAGCATGGGCTCACAGTCGGCCAACGCTCGGGCTTCGGCTTTAATATTATTCCAGACGATATCCAGTTCTTCACACGGCATTGCTTGCTCCAGACGATAGTTAATGACCAGCCAGTTCTGCGCTGGCTGGGTCATTCAGGTGACGATACTTCCCGGCTAATTGCTGCTGCGCTCGTCCTTGCGCGCACGACCTAATAAGGTCAATGCTGCCTCGCGCGCATTTTTTCCGCAATACAATACCTGATAAATTTCCTCGGTTATTGGCATTTCGACACCGAAACGATGCGCCAATTCGCGAACTTCTTTGGTATTGCGATAGCCTTCAACCACCTGACCAATCTTCTCCTGCGCGCTTTTGACATCGCTACCCTGTCCGAGCATCATGCCAAAGCGGCGGTTACGCGACTGGTTGTCGGTGCAGGTCAACACCAGATCGCCCAGCCCAGCCATTCCCATAAAGGTGGCCGGATCGGCGCCCAGCGCTTCTCCCAGGCGTGACATTTCAGTCAGGCCACGGGTGATCAGCGCCGTACGCGCATTCGCGCCGAAGCCGATGCCGTCAGACATCCCGGCCCCGATGGCAATGACGTTCTTCACCGCGCCGCCCAGCTGTACGCCGATAAAATCAGGGTTGCTGTACACGCGGAAGCTTTTGCCGCAGTGCAGCAGTTGCTGAAGATCGTCGGAAAATGCCTGGTCGGTGGACGCCAGCGAGATCGCCGTCGGCAAGCCCGCAGCCAGCTCTTTGGCGAATGTCGGCCCGGAGATCACCGCCAGCGGGATCGCTGTTCCCAGCGCTTCGCGGGCAACGTCCTGTAACAGACGTCCGGTTTCCGCTTCCAGCCCCTTCGTCGCCCACACAATACGCGCATCCGCACGCATCAGCGGCTTAATCTGACGCAGGACTTCGCCAAACACATGGCTTGGCACCACAATCAAAATATTGCGGCTGGCCGCCAGCGCGGTCGCGAGGTCGCTTTCCAGATACAGTGAGTCAGGGAACGGAACGTCCGGGAGAAACGCCACGTTGCAGCGGTCGTGTTGCAACGTCGCGATATGTTTTGGATCGTGGCCCCACAGGACCACGTCGTGACCATTTCTTGCCAGTGTGATGGCAAGAGCGGTGCCGTAAGAGCCGGCACCGATCACAGTCATTGACGCATTAACAGTGCTCATCAGGCATCCTGATGTTGTTCGGCACCTTCGCCAGCCTGCTGCTGTAGATAGTTCATAAACAGCGCATCAAAGTTGACTGGCGCAAGGTTCAGTTGCGGGAATGTACCGCGAGAAACCAGGCTGGTGATGCATTCACGCGCATACGGGAACAGGATGTTCGGGCAGTATGCACCCAGGCAATGCGCCATCTGGTTACCTTCGATGCCGCCGATAGAGAAGATACCGCCCTGCTGGACTTCGCACAGGAATGCAGTTTCTTCGCCCAGGGAGGCGGTCACGGTGACACGCAGTACGACTTCATACACGTCATCCGCCAGTTGGGTGGATGCGGTATCCAGATCAAGTTTAACCTCTGGCTGCCAGTCTTTCTGGAAAACGTGCGGCGCATTTGGCGCTTCGAAAGAGACATCCTTGGTGTAGATGCGCTGGATCTGGAAAGTCATCTCGGTGTTGTTTTGTTCTGACATGGAAAAACCCTTTTTAATTGTCCTAAAGTCTCTAGCTCAGCAGCGGATCGAGTCCACCGCGGGCGTCGAGCGCATACAAGTCATCACAGCCGCCAATGTGCTGCGCATCAATAAAAATCTGTGGAACCGTTGTGCGACCACTGCGTTGGATCATCTCTTCGCGTTTAATCGCGTCACCATCAATCGGCAGTTCCTTAAACGTTACGCCTTTGCTGGACAGCAGCGCTTTCGCTCGGTGGCAGAACGGGCACGTTGCTTTGGTGTAGATCTCAATATTGGCCATCACTTAACTCCTTATTTACCGCGCACTAAAGGAAGATTCTCCCCGCTCCAGCCGGAGATGCCTTCTTTCAGCACCGTTACGTTTTCAAAGCCTGCTTTATGCAGTGCGTTGGCAGATTCCTGCGCCTGCATGCCAGTGCCGTCAACAACAATAATCGGCTGGGCTTTATGCTTCTCCAGCTCACCAATGTTGTTCGCTTTAATTTCCGCTGGCAGCAGGTTGATAGCACCTGCAATATGGCCCTTGCGGAAATCGTCGCGCTGACGCAGATCGACAACCACGGCGTCCTCTTTGTTGATCAGACGTGTCGCTTCACCGCGGGTGATCACCTTAATTTTAGACGTCAGTCCCTTAAATGTGGTGAACAGTACAGCGACCAGCAGGCCAATCCACGCGATGCTCAGAACCGGGTGGCGGCTAACGAATTGCATAATTTCTTGCATGGGGGGTAACAACTCCCGACTAAGTGATTAAAAAAACCAGGACAGGAGTATACCTGTGCGCTGTGGCAAATACAGCCAGCGACATAAAGCTAATCTATTTTCTGCGGCATGCCACGTAAAAAAAGCCTCAAAATGGCCTGAGAACAGCCTTGCCCCCGCGCTTTCTTTGATCTTCTGCGGCTATTTTATCGATTCAGCTGTAGTAAAATTACGCAAATTTTTTGTCTCTTGAGCATGAGGTTGTCGCAATGTCGGTTTCTAAAAAACCTATGGTACTGGTGATTCTGGATGGCTATGGCTACCGTGAAGATCAACAGGATAACGCCATTTTCAACGCCAAAACCCCGGTTATGGATGCGCTATGGGCAAAACGTCCCCACACCCTGATTGATGCGTCTGGTCTGGAAGTCGGCCTGCCGGATCGTCAGATGGGCAACTCTGAAGTGGGTCACGTTAACCTGGGCGCAGGCCGTATCGTTTATCAGGACCTGACGCGCCTGGACGTTGAAATCAAAGAACGTACATTCTTTGCCAACCCAACGCTCACCGGAGCAGTTGATAAAGCCGTTGCCGCAGGCAAGGCCGTTCATATTATGGGCCTGCTCTCTGCGGGCGGCGTTCACAGCCACGAAGATCACATCATGGCGATGGTAGAGCTGGCCGCTGAGCGCGGTGCGGAAAAAATCTATCTGCACGCCTTCCTGGATGGTCGCGATACGCCGCCACGCAGCGCAAAAGGTTCTCTGAAAGCCTTTGAAGATAAATTTGCCGCACTGGGCAAAGGCCGCGTGGCATCCATCGTTGGCCGTTACTATGCCATGGACCGCGACAACCGCTGGGACCGCGTTGAGCAAGCCTATGATCTGCTGACCCTGGCAAAAGGCGAGTTCCAGTTCCCGACCGCCGTTGAAGGCCTGGAAGCGGCTTACGCGCGTGATGAAAACGACGAATTTGTGAAGGCAACCGTGATCCGCGCTGAAGGCCAGGCCGATGCCGCTATGGAAGATGGCGATGCGCTGATCTTCATGAACTTCCGTGCTGACCGCGCGCGCGAAATCACCCGCGCCTTCGTCAACAGCGATTTCGACGGTTTCGCCCGTAAGAAAGTGGCGAAGATCGATTTCATCCAGTTGACCGAGTATGCAGCGGATATCAAAGCCCCATGCGCGTATCCACCCGCTTCCCTGGAAAATACCTTCGGCGAGTGGATGGCGAAAAACGATAAAACGCAGCTGCGCATCTCCGAAACTGAGAAGTATGCGCACGTGACCTTCTTCTTTAACGGCGGCGTAGAAGAGCCGTTTAAAGGCGAAGACCGCATCCTGATTAACTCGCCGAAAGTCGCCACTTACGATCTCCAGCCAGAAATGAGCTCTGCGGAGCTGACCGAAAAACTGGTGGCCGCGATCGAAAGCGGTAAATACGACACCATCATCTGTAACTATCCGAATGGCGACATGGTGGGCCACACCGGCGTGATGGAAGCTGCCGTTAAAGCGGTTGAAGCGCTGGACCACTGCGTTGAGCAGGTCGCGAAAGCGGTTGAATCCGTGGGCGGCCAGCTGCTGATCACCGCTGACCACGGTAACGCAGAACAGATGCGTGACCCGGCAACCGGTCAGGCGCATACCGCCCATACCAACCTGCCTGTTCCACTGATTTATGTAGGTGATAAGTCAGTGAAAGCAGTGGAAGGCGGCAAGCTTTCCGACATCGCGCCAACCATGTTGTCGCTGATGGGTATGGAAATCCCTGAAGAGATGACTGGCAAGCCGCTGTTCATCGTGGAATAATCGCTCCCCATGAGGGGAAAGGCGATTTTTTCAATCACATGGGTCGTGAAGCCGTTTCGGTTATCAGTCAGACCTCTGCTTTGCGCCAGCGCACTCAGCGCTGGCGTATTGCTGTGCGCCGCATCTGCCCACGCGGATGACCGCGACCAGCTCAAATCCATTCAGGCCGATATCGCCGCCAAAGAGCGTGTGGTACGCCAGCAGCAGCAGCAGCGCTCTGCCCTGCTTGCCCAGCTTAAAAAGCAGGAAGAGGCTATTTCCGCCGCCGCGCGTAAGCTGCGTGAAACACAAAACACCCTTGCCCAGCTTAATAAGCAAATCGATGAAATGAACGCATCGATTGCGAAACTGGAGCGTCAGCGCGATGCCCAGGAGCGGAACCTTGCTGCACAGCTTGATGCCGCTTTCCGCCAGGGTGAGCACACAGGCCTTCAGTTGATCCTCAGCGGTGAAGAGAGCCAGCGCGGTCAGCGTTTACAGGCCTATTTCGGCTATCTCAACCAGGCTCGTCAGGAGACCATTGCGCAGCTGAAACAGACGCGCGAAGAAGTCACCACGCAAAAAGCCGAGCTGGAAGAGAAGCAGAGCCAGCAGCAAACGCTGCTCTACGATCAGCAGGCGCAGCAGGAGAAGCTTGAGCAGGCGCGCAATGAGCGTAAGAAGACGCTCGCCGGGCTGGAGTCCTCTATCCAGGCAGGACAAAGCCAGCTGAGCGAAATGCGCGCCAACGAATCCAGACTGCGTAACAGCATTGCCCGGGCAGAAGCCGCGGCCAAAGCGCGAGCCGAAAAAGAAGCGCGCGAAGCGCAGGCGGTGCGTAATAAGCAGCAGGAAGCCTCCCGGAAAGGCACCACCTACAAACCGACTGAAAATGAACGTTCCCTGATGTCGCGTACCGGCGGCCTCGGCTCCCCGCGTGGTCAGGCTTACTGGCCCGTTCGCGGTACGATCCTGCATCGCTATGGCGAACAGTTGCAGGGTGAGCTACGTTGGAAGGGGATCGTTATCGGTGCGTCTGAAGGTAGCGAAGTTAAAGCCATCGCCGATGGCCGCGTGATCCTGGCCGACTGGCTACAGGGTTACGGGCTCGTGGTGGTGGTCGAGCACGGTAAAGGCGACATGAGTCTTTACGGCTACAACCAGAGCGCGCTGGTCAGCGTTGGCACTCAGGTGCGCGCGGGTCAACCCATTGCCCTTGTGGGCAGCAGTGGCGGTCAGGGCCGCCCGTCACTCTATTTCGAAATTCGTCGTCAGGGTCAGGCGGTCAATCCACAGCCGTGGTTGGGAAGATAAGTTTTGCTTCAATTTCGTCGAATTGTTTTTTCCGTCGTCAGCGCACTGGCGCTGGCTGCACCGGTTTATGCAGGCAAACTCGCGATTGTGATTGATGACTTCGGTTATCGACCACACTATGAAAATCAGGTGCTGGCGATGCCGTCAGCCATCTCTGTCGCCGTCCTGCCGAATGCACCTCACGCGCAGGAAATGGCGACCAAAGCGCACAATGGCGGCCATCAGGTTCTCATCCATCTGCCGATGGCCCCTCTCAGCAAGCAGCCGCTGGAAAAAGATACCCTGCGTCCGGACATGAGCAGCGACGAGATCGATCGCATCATCCGCGATGCGTACAATAAAGTGCCGTATGCCGTGGGTCTGAATAACCATATGGGCAGCGCGATGACCTCCAGTCTGTACGGTATGCTGAAAGTGATGCAGGCCCTGGAGCGTTACAATCTCTATTTCCTCGACAGCATGACCATCGGCAATAGCCAGGCGATGCGTGCCGCTCAGGGGACGGGTGTAAAAGTCATCAAGCGCAAAGTCTTCCTGGACGACTCCCAGAACGAAGCGGATATCCGCGTGCAGTTCAACCGCGCGGTACAGCTGGCGCGCCGTAACGGTTCGGCGATTGCCATTGGGCATCCGCATCCGTCTACCGTTCGCGTTTTGCAGCAAATGTTGCCGGGCTTACCCGCCGATATCACGCTGGTGCGTCCGAGCGATCTGCTCAATGAACCTCAGGTGGATACTTCCCGTCCGGGTAGCGCGCAACCACCCACAACGCAGCCGCGTAATCCATTCCGCGGCGTGAAGAACTGCTCGCTGAAACAGCCGCCTGAACCGGTCTATGCAACCCGCTTCTTCACGGTGATTGGCGAAAGCATCAGCAGCAGTACGCTGGTTAAATACGTCCAGCAACAGTGGCAGGGTTGGGGAAAAAAAGCCTGATCGGCTAACGCCTATTCTGCCAGATAAGAGTCCGACTGCTCTTTTGCAACGGACTCTTTCTTTTCTCGATCCTGATACCAGGCCTTGAAATACTTCAAAAAACTGTACGCCGTGGCATAAAACCCTGTCACCACACCCACTTTGCCCTGACGCCACGCACCGCTAAACAGATACCATTTGAAAAATGCGCCGATAGCGCTGATCGCGCCGCGACCAAGAGAGGGACGTATCGTCTGATATTGAACCAGGCGAGTGGTATATCCGTTTAATTTATTGAAAAGTTCATGCAGTGAATAAAACGTATCATGTCTGACATAGCCAGGAATACGTTCAGAACGGAGAAAACCTTCAACCTGATCGTCTACTGGCCGGTTATTAAATCGTGACTGCGTACGGTTAAAAAGACGCACCGGATAATCCGGAGATGAGACTGGATAAATCGTTCGGACATTCTCTCCCAGAACAAACCAGTGACGACATATCCGCCACGCCATATCCGGTTCGGGTTCATCGCCCATTTTTAATTTTAAAATAGCACCAACGGTTTCTTGATCGAGTATTTCGTCACTGTCCATGCACAGCACCCAGTCGTTGTGCGCATGGGATATGGCATGGTTCATCTGCTCGCCGTGCCAGCTGTATTTTTTGAATATGGGCGACAATCCATAACTCTGGCAAATATATATCGTTGCGTCTGTACTGCCGGAATCAACTACAACGAATTCATCTGCTATTTTTAAAAGAGGAGGAATAACATCGTGCAATGTTCTTTCGGAGTTAAACGTTAATAAGCAAACCGTTATTTTAAACATATTCTCACTCTCTCAAAAACAACATAAAATTTTTGTGCTAATACTATCGAATTGAGAAGAGGCGATTAAAGTCTTAAATCGCACTTTTAAAATAAGCGCGTTTAAAACCTTTCCTTATAAAAAGACAAAGAAATACAAAAAATCTATTTTATTTCAGTAAATTCTTTATAATGCGGTCAGATGAAGGGTAGCATACGGATTCAGACATGCCGCAAAAACGTAAAATCCTCCTCCTGGACACAGGCAAAGAATGGGGGGGAGGTACCAACAGTATGCTTGAGCTTCTGAAGCGAATCAACCGCGACAAATTCGACATTACCTGTTGTTTTTACAGTGATTATAGTCGTGCTGAAGGTCAAACGATAGGCCAGGTGCTCAACAGCATTGGGATCCCATTACTCGTTATCCCTCAACGTAAGCAACCGGCATGGGCAAAACTCCTGAAAGAAGCGGGACGTGGTCTGCTGTTTTTCTCGCGTTCGGCGCGCAAAGCATTTACGCGGCATATTGATACCCTGTGGCGTATCCGGCCCAACGTCAGCAAGATCGAGACCATTTTCAGGGAAGGTGGATTCGATACGCTGTATATGAACAACCAGCCAGGCTCTAATGAAGAAGGGTATCTGGCGGGCGCAAACCTGCGTGCACGGATAATCCAGCACTGCCGGATTGAACCAGTGCTGACCCCGCCGCTGGTGAAGCTGGTGAATGCCCATGCCACAAAAATCATTGCCGTCTCGCACGGCGTTGAACGCGTGCTACTTCAGCATGGCGTCCGGCCAGAGCTGTGTACCACGGTCAACAATGCCATCGACATCCATCAGCCTTTGCCGGACCGATGCGCGATGCGCCAGCGACTGAATATTGAAGACGATACGTTTGTATTCGGCAGCATTGGCTCGTTAATCCCTCGTAAGGCCAACCACCACACGCTGGAGGCGCTGGCACAGTTCAGCCAGAGACACCCGCAGGCAAAATGGAAAATGGTGCTGGTCGGTGAAGGGGCTGAACGCGGCGCGCTGGCTGCACAAGCTGATGCATCAGGTATTGCTGAGCACGTCATTTTTACCGGTTTCCAGAACACGCCTTTTGACTATCTCGCCACTTTTGACGCGTTCATTCTGGCCTCGCAGAGCGAAGGCTTGCCCCGCGTCGTGCTGGAAGCAATGCTGCTCAACATCCCCGTGATTGGTTCAAAAGTGACCGGCACGGCAGAATTGATCGACCATGAGTCGACCGGGCTGCTGTTCCCCTGGAGCGACGTGTCGCAACTTGCTCAACATCTGGATAATATCTGGCAGGATCCTGCTCTGCGCGCCCGGCTCGCCGCAGCCGCGCACCAGAATGTCTGCAACATGTATGCCATTGAAAGCTATGTTAACGGTGTCGAGGCCGTTCTTGGCGCGCAATAACCAAACGAGAAGAACATGTTTAAATTCCTGAATGCTCGCTACCGCCACATTACCGGGCGTCATAACATTCCTTACGCTTCCCTTCCGGTCACGCGCGATCTCGTTGCGGTTGATTCCATTGTGATCCCGTGTACGGGCGCGGATTTCGTCGAAGAGGCGTTATTGTCAGCGACCTTTGCAGAGCGTTATGCCTCTGACGTCAGCGAGATTGTTATCGTCAGCGATCAGCCTGAATCCGCTTTCGGCGAACTGCCGCCAAAAACCCGCGTTGTTACCCTCACGCTTCCAAAACGTGAAGAAGGTTACCGCTATAAGCAGATCTACCTCAGTCGTCTGGTGAAGCTTAACGCTCCGTTGCAGGCGCGCGGTGAAGGTGTGCTGATGATCGACTCCGATCTCAACCTGCTTAAAATGCCAGAGATCAACATGGCGGATATGCACATCTACTCCAGCTTCCGTCAGGGCAAAATGATTGCCAAGCTGGACGGTGCGCCAGCGGAGAAAGTGCCGGCGTATTACAAAGAAACGGTGCGCCCGTATCTGGTCGATCATGTTAACGGCGCGTTTCTTGCCGCCACCAAAAAGACCTGGCGCCGTATCTGCCCGCTGTGGCTGACGCTGTTCCAGGATACCTGGGAGCTGATGGACGATACGCAGCCGCCGACCGATCAGCTGCCGCTCGCTGCGCTGCTGGACATGCTGGATGTCAAAACGGTTAACCTGGGCGACTGGATGAACTGGCCGGTCTCCAAGAAGATCGGCGGACAGGAAGCCGTTGTGCCGAAAGAGGTGATTGGCGCGCACGGCGGTTTCCCGCTTTCCGAATGGCAGAAGTATCTGGAATCACCGGATAATAAGCTGCTGTTCAAAGGTCAGGATTACACCCGCAAGGTGCGTTACCTGACGGACGAAGAGAAAAAGAATCAGTAAAAAAGGGGCCTCAGGCCTAATGCCGATCGTTTAAGGATCGGTTGACCGATCCAGCGGCTGGTGTAAAAAGGGTTCTGTGTTCATCATGGAGCCCTTTTTAAATGGAACTGTCCCAGGCCCTC
>NZ_JBMKJI010000020.1:0-88498 GCF_049237025.1 Enterobacter cloacae complex sp. SYL001
CGGTTTGCCGACTCCGGTGCATGGCCTTTTCCGATAATCACAAGGACGGACGGGTGATTATATCTGTGCATAGTATGTCTGAGCAGCATCAGAAGGCACTGTCAGCCACTGGCAGATTTAACCCCCTTAATCGCCAAACTGGCGTTCAGTCCTGATAGTGTCCTTCCGTCCTGGGCAGGGTTGCTAACACTTGCTCCCTTAATACGAAATGCGCCTGCTGATAAAGATTAAAGTCACATCACTGCATACCGGTCTGCCGACTCCGGTGCATGGCCTTTTCCGATAATCACAAGGACGGACGGGTGATTATATCTGTGCATAGTATGTCTGAGCAGCATCAGAAGGCACTGTCAGCCGCTGGCAGATTTAACCCCCTTAATCGCCAAACTGGGATCAGTCCTGATAGTGTCCTTCCGTCCTGGAGAGGGTTGCTAACACTTGTTCCCATGATACGAAATGCGCCAGCTGATACAGATTAACGTCTCATTGCCCATGCCGGTCTGCCGACACCGGTGCATGGCCTTTTCCGATATTCGCAAGCACAGATGCTTGATTTTTTCAGGGTGTAATATACCTGAGCAGCATCTGAAGGCACTTTCAGTCGCTGTCAGATTTAACACCCTTAATCGCCAATCTGGGATTTTATGATGTTAACCTCCAGTTCAAGACCCTTGCTCCCATGATGCGAACCTTGCCACCTGATAAAGATTTACGCCTCATTCCTGTATGCAGGTCTTACGACTCTAGTGCACGGACAATTTTCGGTCATAACAAGACCTGGCGGAAGATTTAATCAGGCGTGGTGTGACTGAGCAGAAGCTGGGGCAATGTCAGCCGCTGGCAGAAAAAACCCTTATTCGCCATCTCAAACCGTCATTATGGGTAGTCCTTTTAACTTTCTCAGGACCATTAAGCTTAAACTCCGTTTAGAGAATGACGTAAGATTTAGGCTAAGCAGGTTAAGTGATCCCTCTCCCGGGTTGAACACTATATTCATCGTACGAGCGGAAGATTGTCCTTCGGGAAATATTTCTTAAACACCGCTCGGGATCTTATTGCCACTGGCGGATTTAACCCCCTTAATCGCCATACTGGGGTTCTGTCCTGATGCTGGCCTTCAGTTCTGGGCTTGGGTTGCTATCGCTTGCTCCCATAATGCGAAATGTGCCTCCTGATACAGATTAACGTCATATTCCTGCGTGCCGGTCTGCCGACACCAGTGCACGGGCTTTTTTCGGTCATCACATTTCCGGGCAGGAGATTCTATCAGGGCGTGGTGTGACTGAGCAGCAACTGGGGCACTGTCAGCAGCTTGCAGATTTAACACCCTTAATCGCCAAACTGGGATTCTGTTCTGATGTTGACCTTCCGTTCTGGGCGGGCTTTGGTTTACTAACACTTACTTCCATAATACGAAATGTGCTTGATGATGCAGATTAAATTCACATTACTGCATACCGGTCTGCCGACACCGGTGCATGGGCGATTTCCGACGATCTCAAGAACATATGGGAGATTATATCAGGGAGAGTAGTATGCCTGAGCAGCATCTGAAGGCACTGTCAGCCGCTGTGAGATTTAACCCCCTTAATCGCCAAACTGGGGTTCTGTCCTCATGCTGGCCTTCAGTTCCGGGCTGGGTTGCTATCACTTGCTCACATAATGCGAAATGTACCTGCTGATACAGATTAACGTCATATTCCTATATGCCAGTCTGCCGACATCAGTGCTTGGGCTATTTTCGGTCAAAACAAGACCTGGCGAGAGATTTAATCAAGCGTGGTGTGACTGAGCAGCAGCTGGGGGCACTGTCATCCGCTTGCAAATTTAACCCCCTTAATCGCCAAACTTGGGTTCAGTCCTGATGTTGGCATTCCGTTCTGGGCGGCGTTGCTATCACTTGCTCCCATTATGCGAAAAGTGCCTGCTGATACAGATTAACGTCATATTCATGCATGCCGGTCTGCCGACACCAGTGCACGGGTTTTTTTCGGTCATTACAATACCGGGCAGGGGATTAAATCAGGGCGTGGTGTGACTGAGCAGCAGCTGGGACACTGTCAGCCGCTGGCAGATTTAACCCCCTTAATCTCCACACTGGGGTTGCCTCCTTAAGTTGGGTTTCATTTCGGGGTGAGGTTGCTAACTCTGCTCCCATAATTCGTAGTGTGCCTCCTCAAGAGATTAACACCTCATATCTTTAGACTGGACTGACGACAACGGTTCACAGTTAGGAAACGTATATCAGCACACCGGTGAGATAGATTTTAGGGTCTAAGCAAGAAATAGGGTAGGCGTGAAGATTCATTAATGGAGCTCTTAACTTCAAAGCGTAGAGAAGGAGACAAGAATCGTGGTTTAAACAGGTTGTGCATTAGGTATGGACTAGAGAGTCTGAGCTCACATCTGCAAGTTAAGCTCACAAAAAATCATAAAAAAGTAAACAAACATTAGCTTAAGATTGAAACTAAGGATAGAATTGTACGCATAACAAGGAAATGGACGCATTATACGTAAAGTTTACATATATGCGTAAAAGTCGGTTTTCAGTGCAAAAAGGTCATAACCATGAATTTACTTGAAAAGATCGCCCTCGTTGGTCAGCGCATGAAAAGCGAGCAGATTTCTCTAAAGGAATCTCTGATGGCTTCATCAAGAGTATCTGTTTCTGATGATAGTGTTGATGGTGTTGATAGACTGATCTATAACCACTGTTTGAATAAAAAAAATCTCTCTGATTTTTTTGGGAAGTCACGAGTAACGTTCAATAAAATACTTTCGGACTTAGAAGAAAAAGAACTTGTTGGTGCACCTATTTATCAAAACAAAAATCATCTTTACACCCGCTGGGATGTTCAAAAAATAATGGATGCCCTGGGTTATCCCAAGTACCGCGATCATTACTTTAGCAGAGCTATTGTTACTCAGAATCATAAAGGCGGTACAGGGAAAAGCACTACATCTGTAGCTTTAGCAGTAGCAGCTGCTTTAGATCTACAACTCAATGCACGTGTATTAATGATCGAATGGGACCCACAAGGTTCGATTGGAAGCAGCATGATTCAAAGTGTCTCAGAAGATGATGTCTTCCTTACAGCAATTGATGCAATCCTTGGAATTTATGAAGAAAATTCTGAGTATAAAAAATATTTAGATTCAGGATTCTCTGAAGAAGAAATCATCACTAATATGCCTTTTTCAACGCATCTGCCAAACTTGGACGTAATAACGGCTTTTCCGACAGATGCTCGTTTTAAAGATAAATACTGGCAATGTTCTAGAGAAGAACGTACGTCTTTGTTACTACGTTTCAAGGAAGTTATCTTACCGGTACTGAAGCAGAACTATGATTTGATTATTATAGACACTCCACCTGAAGATTCACCTTTGATCTGGGCTGCTGACGAAGCGGCCGATGGGATTCTTGTCGCAGTGTCACCACGTGAATATGATTACGCCTCTACTACAGACTTCATGCTTACAATAAGTGAAAGGTTTAAACAATCACCAAGTAAGGGCGACAATTTAAAATGGTTCAAAGTTCTTGCTGTCAATGTAGATGACAAAAGTCCATATGAAAGAATAGTTTTGGATAAATTAATCAGAACTGTTCAGGACCTTTTGATGTCCGCTAACATAAAAAATTCTGAAGCATTTAAGGCAGCTGCTTCCAAAGGGCGTACAGTGCTTGATATCAAAAAATCAGAGGAACTTTGTTCCGCAAAGCAGCTTGATGTCGCAGAAGAATCTGTATTACAGGTATATCAGCAATTTATAAATGAAATAAAAAGTTTTTCAGCTAAGCAAGGAGTTAACGCATGAGCGATGAGCAACATATCGGGAATGATAAATCTCGATATTTAAACGCACCAAAGCGGACAGAAGTCGGTCACCGTTCAGGTCTTGCGGGTTTGAAAACAGCACCTCGCATAAAAAAGTTATTCACTCTTCATAAGGGCCGGAGACTTGAAGCGGAACATGTGATTGTTCCAGCCCAGAGAGTGGAGAAGGAGACCTTAGTCCATCCAGCGAACCCACGAAATCAAGAAGCCCTTACAGATTATTCTGTTAGAGATATTCTTAAGCAGATTGAAGAAAGAGGGGTCGATACCGAAGGGATCGCTGTAAAAAGAGATGGGGTTTATTTATTAATAGAAGGAAGTCGCAGACGTTTCTGCTGTATAAAGGCAGAAAAGGATCTCCCCCTGTGGGTTCTTCCGGATGAACTAACCGAAGATGATATAAATTCAATTATATCCGCAGCACAAACATCTCGAAAATTTTCATATAGAGAAGTTGGGTTTCAATTTATCAAAAAAATGGAAGAAAAAGGATTTTCTACTAATGAAGAACTCGCAGCATATCTTGGGATTAGTCATGTATCGGTAGCCAAAAGAATCCAGGCGGCCCGTATTGACGAAACATTGATCTCTTTATTCCCGGATTATGAAGGAATCCCGAACTCCTATTATAGTCGCTTGTCTCGTTTACAGAAATATGTGCAAAAAAATCTATTTCCTTTAGATGAAGTAATAGATAATGTTAAAGAGGAAACAAAAGATTTAGACATTGGAGATCTCCAGGTTGCTCAAAAAGTTGTAATGGAAAAAATCACACAATCTGTGGAAAGTGTTTGTGAAAAAACTTATTCCACAAAATGGGAAACAAGTGATCTTATTACTTTTGATAACAAAGATAAGTATGCAAGAATCAGTAAAAACAATACTGGTAGAAAAATTCGCTTTGAATTCAATAGGATAAATGCGGGTTTTATTAAGGAACTAGAGGAGTTCATAAAAGAAAAATTAAAAGTATCAGAATAAATATTGAACTGCATCTTTATGATGCAGTTCATATGATTTATATTTTTAATTTCTTGTTATATTAATATGGGGTGTGCGCAGGTTCAGACATATAAGGTCTTAGTTCTATATGAACAGAAGCGCCATTCCCATCATTTACTACGTTTAAAGGTGCTTTTCCCGGCAATGACATAGTTGCAACGTCAGGTCCAGAAACAGCAAAATTATTTTCTGCTGAAGGCATTACTGTAAAAATCTTTATAGCAACATTTTCATGTCTAAATAATGAAATCCCAAAAGTAGAACCAGCTTCGGTATTGCTCACGTCCACAACCACAGGGGTTTTTCCTAGATATTCATTAGTTAGTATGTTTTTTACTAATGCCCCTTCCGGGACAGTATAGATACGGTATGGATATGCTAAAGCCGTGTGACAAAAACATATTAAAATAACAATTAATGTTTGTTTCATAGATTATCCTCATTCAAAAATAAAAGATATAACTCTTGAAAATCGTGGTTAGTAATTAGGTCCGCTTTTCCGGGAAAATCGTAACTAACAGAAAATAAAAGCGAAAGCGAATCTTTTCCTTTTGCTTTGGGAGAGATTCTGCTAAAAGCACGGTTAATAAACATAAGTTGATCTTCATTGTTGAAGCAAAGTCCAAGCATTCCAACCGTAGGAACTACGAATGTGCTTACGCTGCCTGGGGGCAAAAGTTGCTTACTACGGGCATTGTAAGCACAACGACTACCACCTAGCGTTAGGCCTGAAAGCTCAATAAAACTTCTGGTTCCATTCTTGGCGACAAGCCAAACATCAGTTCCTGAACTTTCGACACGTAAAGTAACTTTTCCGTCAGTAAAGGCCTCACTTTTATTGTATAGAATAGGGTCAAAACCAACTGTCGGGAGTTCTTCGATTTTACTTTCTACTGACTGACAACCAGTCAGTAATGCAAACAATAAAAGTGTGATAACTTTAATCATCCCGCTTCCTTAGATTGTTTTTGGCGCTCGTTATAAAAGATAATGATTCACCGGGGTAGAGAATTGTTTCTTTCGTCCAATAACCATAACCACCGAGGATATTTTTTCTTTTCTCAATATAAACGGGTTCAGAAAATACTAAATGTTGATATTTAGGAAGAGATAAGATTTCATATTTTCCTTGTCCAACTAAGAGGTAATTCTTCTCTTTAGGATTGATGGTTACTGGATTACCAACACTTTGAGGTATGTTAAGTTTTTTTATATTTAGGTCAGAATAGTCAGGAACGGACACTTGATCATTAGACGTATTTCCGGGAAGAGTAAACCCTTTACCCTGATCCGGTCCAAAGATGGCAATTATATCTTTGTTGTTTCTTGTGATCGAAACGATAGCCTGAAGGGGCGTATTAGCAAGGTCATTTATAAACGATATAGTTAGACTTGATTTTGGCTCGACCCAAACAATGCTTTTTCCGGATGTGCCTTCGCTTAATGCAATTTTTTCATTTAGTAAGATTTTATTTTTGGCAATGATATTATACTCAAGTTTTGGTATCACAATAAAAAGTGATTCTTTATTTGAAACATTCATGATTTCTAAGAAATTGGTTTTGGTCATGCTGGTCTTTAGAACAGGCCTATATTTACCATTTATAAACCACCTTCCGTTTATAAGCTCCGCTTTAGCAGATATAAGTGAATCACTTTTCTGTGCGGCAGAAGAAAAAGCATCTTTTCTATGCTCTTTCTCTTGATGTGGTGCAGCTGCTGCGTGAAGATGCAAAAGTAATGTTGAAATTGAGATAATCTTCCAATTTATCTTCATCTTGTTACCTCAATGTTGTTTTCAATCGAATCGAGTTCTAAAGGATAGGTTTTAAGTGAATAAAACTTGTTTGTTGTTTGTATTAGCTGATGACACAATAAAACTGGATTGTTCTTCATGATTATTTCTACTAATGTAAGTGCTGGTGAGTCAGTTTGCGGTATACCCGGAGCAACTATTACCTGGTCTTCTAATTTTGACATATAGAGTGATCCAGTATTTATATGCAAACAATTACCGATCAGTACTGGAAGATTGTTTTGAGTACGACCATGGGCTTTTCGAATGCTGTTTACAGGATTCCTACCTAGGACCATAAGGTTGACGTCATTTATCATCATTGGTATTACGGCATGGTCCATACCGAATAGAAACTGGCTCTGAAAAATATTCACATTGGCATAGTTGAATGCTTGAAGCGCATTATAAGTATCAGTGAATGATGTGCGGATAGGGGCGTAATCAGAAGGGCAAACCCCAATTTTTATATCGCCTTTTAGTAAAATCTGCATCATCGTACCAAGCTGGGTATTAAGAAGTTTTTTTACCTCTTCCTCTAAATAGTAACGATTCACAGCTTTATGCCACTTTCCGCCCATTACACACCATCTCTCATTGAGGTATGTGCTGGGGTAAAATGTTCTCCGGTCTTTGTTTAATGGTAACAATTTTTTTAACATTTCTTCTCCGGCTCCGGCAGCTGAGAAATGCCTCACAAAACGTCCATCGAAAAAGCCACTGTTTATCGCCTTCATCAATTCTATGGGTTCCGGCCCATAGTCAAACAAATTTCCAGTAGAGAAAATTACTATCTCTTCTTCTGGCTTTGTAACTGATTGGATCAAGTTGCACAGCGCAGAGTAATGTCCATGAGGATCTGCCAGAAAGAAAATCCTTCCGGAGAAGTTTGTAAGGTCTATAGTTTGGACGTGCTCAGCTGCCATAAATTCCTCTACGTATGTTTACATCGATGATACGGTATTTCGAACTATGATTTTTTTACAAAAAGGCGTCATTTTGGATTCTAAGCCTAAGGACCTTTGTTACTTACAGGTAAAGGCCCCAGTCCTGGCTCTCAAACAGTTCATACTTAGGATGCAAAGTAACTTTCTGATTATAATTGGCTCCTTTATAAACATGGTTAATACATGAATACAGGAAATTTAACGGTAAGGTATTTAAAATGGAAGGATGCTGAAATAACATAGACTTACGTATTTTTTTAATAGTGTTAATGTTGATAATAGGTCACCATTAATGTATAAAGTTAATATCTAATATGGTCCTATTAATAAAAGAGAGTTTTTATGGCTGAACTATTAAAATCTGAAAGTCCTGTTTCACCATCAGTGCAGGATATCACTGAAGCTTTAAAAATCGTTGTCGATGATGGAAGTAAAGCTGCAAAACTGGTTTGTCTTAATGAAAGAAACGAATTAGTTCCCTTGCTTACACAAAATAGTTTTGTTCCAGATTTCCGTGTTCGCCATGAGGGTCTCAATCCTTTTAACTATCTTATTGATGGGCTGGAAAGGTTTTCGCATCACAGCGAATCTAGTAACTCACTGGAATCGACTGATGTATCTCACCAATACGATGAAATTAGCCGGTTAAATGTTCACCATGCACTTCATGCTTCTGGTTTAGTTCCTCAGGATGTTCACCTCTTTGTTACTTTACCACTTAGCCAGTTCTATACTGCTTTAGGGGAAACGAATATTGAAAATATTCAGAGAAAAAAAGATAATCTGATGAAACCAGTAGAGCGTTATCTTGACGGTAAACGCTATTCTTTTAACGTTTTGTCTGTGACTGTTTTCCCTGAATCTTTACCAGCTGTGACCCGGGCAGATGAAATTGAGGATATTGCTTCATTTGAATCAAGTTTGGTAATTGATCTTGGTGGTACTACTCTTGATGTTGCAAGTATTACTGGGCAATTAGAACAGATTTCGAAAGTAAAAGGTTTTGACCGTATTGGTTGTTCTATTGTTTACGATGAGATCAGCAGGTATCTTGAATCTGAGAAACTGAATACGAGTAATGCTTACATTCATCATCTTGTTGATAATCGTCATGATAAATCAGCTTTGAAGGTTGCAGAGGACAAGCGTGACGGTGTTTTTGATGCGGTAAACTCTGCGGTACAGAAGTTGCAAAGTAAAGTAATCAGAGCGGTTACACAAGTCGAAGAGAGGCCTCATAATGTTTTCCTTGTTGGGGGAGGTTCATATCTCATCGAAACAGCTATTCGTAAACATTTTGAAACGGCTAAAGTTATCATGGTAGACAATCCGCAGTTCGCATTATCTTTGGCAATTGCTGATACTATTTATTCAGAATAATGAGCTAGAACATGGCTAAATACCCTATCTCAAATAAGGCAGATAACGACCGGATTCAGATCCGGTCTTTCTGGATATCCGAAAGAAAAGCACCCTATGTTTATAGTTTCTTGAAAAAAACAGAACTTTGTCATAGGGGTGACCAACTGGATTTAATTAGGTCGGCTATTAGTACCGGGTTGGTATTAAATAATTTATTTCCTGACTTGGCAAATTTTATAAATGGTTTAAACGAAAGATTAACACTTGCAGATCTTAATAGGTTTCTGAATGATGGAAATACTATAGATACTGAACCTAAGCCTCCTATTAATGTATTGCTAGAGAATGTCTTAGATCAAAAGTTTAAGGAGTATTTAACACCTCTACAATTAGATAATTCAAAGCAGGATTCTGTTTCTGTAAAAGAAACCTTCCTTGTACAAAAGGAACATGCCTGCTTTGGTGTGAAGATTGAAAATGAGGGAAGCGATACCTCTATACCATCTGAAAGCCCACTTTCTTCAGGTGCATCCAAAATTTCAAAAGAAAAGTCCATTTCCTCTGTGGTGCCAGTGCTAGAAAAAGTATCGGATGAAAATCAAACCGCCTCCATAAGCATAAAATCTAAAGCTAAGGCAAACAAGCGACTAGCGACTTTGGCAAGATAGGGCTTTGTTGAATAAATCAGATTTCGGGTAAGTCTCCCCCGTAGCGGGTTGTGTTTTCAGGCAATACGCACGCTTTCAGGCATACCTGCTTTCGTCATTTTGTTCAGCGCTCGTACCAGGGCCATAGCCTCCGCAACCTGACCATCGTAGTCACGCAGCGTCAGTGAACCCCCGAACAGCTGTTTTACCCGGTACATCGCCGTTTCCGCTATCGAGCGACGATTGTAATCTGTTGTCCATTTCCACCGCGCATTACTCCCGGTCATTCGCTGATTAGCCACTGCACGGTTACGGTCTGCATATTCACCGGGCCAGTAACCCGCACCTTTTCGGGGAGGGATAAGCGCGCTGATTTTCTTACGCCGCAGTTCATCGTGACATAGCCGGGTATCGTAAGCGCCATCGGCGGCGGCTGACCTGATTTTCCGGTGGGTTTGCCGGATTAACCCGGGGAAGGCCTCTGAGTCCGTAACGTTGTTCAGCGACAGGTCTGCACAGATGATTTCATGTGTGTTGCTGTCAACTGCCAGATGCAACTTTCGCCATATACGACGGCGTTCCTGGCCATGCTTTTTGACTTTCCACTCGCCTTCACCGAAGACCTTCAGCCCGGTGGAATCAATTACCAGGTGTGCGATTTCACCCCGGGTGGGCGTTTTGAAACTGACATTAACCGACTTTGCCCGCCTGCTGACACAGCTGTAATCCGGGCAGCGTAGCGGAACGTTCATCAGAGAAAAAATGGAATCAATAAAGCCCTGCGCAGCGCGCAGGGTCAGCCTGAATACGCGTTTAATGACCAGCACAGTCGTGATGGCAAGGTCAGAATAGCGCTGAGGTCTGCCTCGTGAAGAAGGTGTTGCTGACTCATACCAGGCCTGAATAGCTTCATCATCCAGCCAGAAAGTTATGGAGCCACGGTTGATGAGGGCTTTATTGTAGGTGGGCCAGTTGGTGATTTTGAACTTTTGCTTTGCCACGGAACGGTCTGCGTTGTCGGGAAGATGCGTGATCTGATCCTTCAACTCAGCAAAAGTTCGATTTATTCAACAAAGCCGCAAGATAGGTGAGAGACAGTACAATCGACTTCTGAGTTCAACTTGTCTTACCAGGAAAGCCAGCATACTTGCTGGCCTTTTTTTTGTTATAATAAACTCAGGCTTCAGCTGAATCTGTAAAATTACTGTTAATGAAACGGTATTTTAGGTTAATTTGGATGCTGTTACAGGAAGTGCGGATTTTTCCTAAATTTGTAAAAAACCTAAGAATTATCTTAATAAATCTGGTACTTAATTATTATTTTACGTAAAAAGTCTTTGTGGTTTAATGGTTATGTAAGGATTTTTTGATACCCTTATACCCGATGGACCTAAGGTCACTGACAACGATGTTCATGTAGAATCTTCGTTTCTGTAATCCCTTTTGTCCTTGTCCCAAATGATTGATTATTATAATAAAGGCTGATCGAATGCTATCTCGCAACTCACTAATACATGGTTTACGCCGAGACCAGTTAATCGGAGTTCTGACTATTTCAGAGTTTCCGGTAGTTATGGTAGAAAGCCACTTCATTCAGTCTGAGGTTATGGGAATAAAACCCGTAATTTTTAATATTGATGAGCTTCTTGTTTCTATATCCCCAATTTCCTCTCTTAAGTTCGATTGGGAGTGGGCCCCAGTTGATACAATACTCATTGAAGTTATCATTCCACCTGTAGAGTCAGACCTTGTAAGTGCAGAAAATGACTTCCTCCGTGATTCTGGTATTGGCCATATCCAGTGCGAGCCTGGCGGAGCATCAATACGACGTACAGTTACCTTCGTTGGTGGAATAACCGCTGATAACTTACTGTATCAGTTGAGGCTTATGTGCGTAAGCGCGTTAAAACTTTTAGGAGAGGAACTGGGGGATGAAGTCTAAGATTAGATATGTTTTATCTGGTTTTGTTGTGTTATGTGCATTTGCTGGAGTTTATAAAATCCTAAACAATGTTCCGGTTAAACCTGACCTTTTGGACTTCACTGGAAACACATTTAAAAAGACATCACTCTTCCTGCCATGTGATAAAAGCTCGCCTTCTTTAAACATTAAAATTGCTGATAACGAGAAAATCGTGATCAACGGCATCGCTTCAAAAGTAACTTTTGTTGAAAAGGCTGACCCCGTCAAAAGCCCTGGTTTTTGTGATGATCTTGATCTAAACAATTCTCGCCTTGTACATACGGCATCTTACAGCCTGGTGATTTCTGAAACCAAAACAGGATTTACACTATCAAATTTCAAGCATCTTGCCGATGATGAATCATTAGGCGGTATGTGGTTTTATCAAAAGTGACTTTTTATATGGCAACTTCAGACTTCGCTCTTAAAAACCATAATGTTAAAGCATTTGGTCAGGATGCAGCCCTTGTCATTGAGATGAACAATGAAGATGTTAGCTCATCAAAACCTTCACCTTTTTCAAATGAGATTGATAATTATTATCTTACATTGCACGTCGCTCCAAGGAACGCAAAAAAAGATTATGACTGGGGCTCAAACCGTTCTGTACTTCTAAAATTGTCGACGAATGAAGTTATGCAGATGGCATCTGTATTTCTTAGAATCATGCATACTTTAAAGATTGATAAGAGGAAAACCTCACATCATGGCCACGTCGTATACAAAAATATAAGCGTTACCCCAAACGAGAGGGGCGGTTTGTTGTTATCCGCAGGGATAGTTCCAGTCGATAAAGATGGCTTAAAACCCTTCATGCACATGGTCCCCGTCTCACAAATGGATTGCGTTAAAATTGGCCTCTACATACTTGGATATCTTGCTCAAAAAACGCCCTGGGTAAGCTCCGAGTCTATAATTACCGCGCTTCGCTTATCTGAAGCCAAGAATTCAAAATAGCGCATTAACATACGGAATATACGGAAAAATACAGGTTTTTTTAAATGTTATACGAACGGATATTTCTGTTTTTCATCGTAAAGTGAGTTTAATTTTGCTCAGAAAAACAGGTATTCGTCATGAGAAAATCAGGTTTAGGTTTAGCCCTGTTGTTTTCTTTAATTGCTCCGATTAAAGCGGTCTATGCTGAAGCGATTATGATTTCAGGAAAGCTACAGGCTGATTTGCCAGCCGTATCCTTTGACCCGGGGCCGGGCGACTTTGTTGCATACGTTAATTCTAACACTATCACTGCCTCAGGTGCAGGCACAGCCTGTAATGTAACGGTTGATGATCGAGCGACTTCCTCTGTTGATAACCTCGTTTGTTTTTTTGAGTGGTTACCCAATACCTTGGGATTAACTTCTAACGGCTTCACTCTTTCAGGCGTTCCCAACACCACCGGTGATTTAAAACTACCTTACAAGATTTCTTACTTCTCTGGTTCTGAACGGAAAAAAGTTGAAATAGTAAAAGGTGAATATTCAATCAAAAGTGTGGCACCGGTAAAACCAACTATCACCGGTCTTAAATCATCCCTGAACGGATTAGTCTATGACGGCTTTTCTTTCAAATCGTATTTAAAGGATGAAGCGATCAAAGATATCGCTGTTTCTGTTGAACCCCGCAATTATATTCAATACATCTCAATAGGTTCAGGCTCCGCCTGTGAAGTACCTATTGGCGGAACTTCCTGTACCATTGAAGTTGGAAGCATTAAGGCCAGTGATACAGATGAACTTTTGGGTTCACGTGATATCACAATTACAGCAAACTCTAAGAATAATTATTTCGCACCTCCTGAATCCAAAAAGCTTGTTGTTAACTGGGATTATCGGCCTCCTGTAGTAGACCATACACTTTGGAATTTTACCGATGAGGCTAAAACAATCAAAGTAGGTGGCCAGGACATCTATACCGGAGCCAAAACCGTTGCTGTGGCCGTTAAGGTACCCCAGCAAGAAACAGAAGGTGAATGGTGGCTCCCAACAGCTATGTCGCTCACTATGACTCCGGATGGCGTGTTTAAGCCGACGACTAAAGTGACTTTAGATGATGGCACTGAGATTGATTTCAAACAGTCCTGGGCAACCCCTTTACGTAGAACTTTACAGCCGGTAAGTGGACCTCAAAAAGTCGGTGATGAGTACCTCTATATCTTTGACTTAACGGATCTTATAAACGGGTCCTACGCAGCGACTTTTACAGTAGAAAATACGAGCAAAAACTCTTCTACGTACACTGAGCCTGAAAGCAAACTGATGCTGTCTGATAACCCAACGCTTATGGTTCTCAAAGATGGGCAGGTATTAACTAAACGAGCACCCGTATACTTCCTGAACGAGATTATCGTTGCAGCTTTCCAGGGGCAGGCTGGGGTTGCTGACATAAAATCAGTAACAATAGACAACAAAGTAGTTTCGTTAACACCTACAAATTATAAAGGTATTTACTACCTGCCGGTTGGAGACGATTTAGCAGTTAATTCGGATCACGAGATTACTGTGGTGGCTGAAAACCTTTATGGAAAAAACGTAAATTTCAGTACCGTGTTCACTTATCAACCTACTGGATTCACTCTTAAGAATCTGGAAAAAAACGTAACTCTTTACTCGCGCGTACGTCAGTATACGGACCTGCTTAGTCAAACAGCTGGTGATAAATGCACTCTGTTTACCACAGAGGAAAATGCGAATGCTTACCTCGCCTGGTATGGGGAAAAATCAGATGTTACAGCATGCTACCCTCAGTGGAACAATGTCCCTGATGGGTTGGAGTTCTATTTTAAAGGACGTACCCCGGGTCTAACTGGATTCTTTAATAAAACAGGTGAGAATCTGCTCGACTATCAAGTCTATATGATTAACGGGAAGGGCTCTAAAGCGGTTTCCGCAAGGAATCGCCGTACTCTGACCACACAATTACCATACAACCCGATCATCTCTTACAAAAAGAATAAAGTCATAGCAGGCATCAATCCGAACACTGCTCTGGCTTATACGACCGGGGGGGAGGCCGCTCGAATATTAGCGAAGGTGGTACCAGCTGACGTTACGATGATCGTCTCTCAAAACGGCTCTGAGGCTGTCAAAACGTCATTTAAAAATCGTTCCTCAAACAACGATGCAACGACCTTTGTACAAAGGGTCAAGGTTGCTGCTGCACCATTGTGGACAAAGAACGTCTTTGACATAGCTGTAGAATACTCAAAGGATCCAGAATTAAGAACTACAGACACCCTCAACGTATATACGGTGCCTGATTTCAATATTCGAGCATCGATGGAAGTGGATGACAAAAAAACAGCCACATCTCTTGAAGTGCCCTTAAAGGTAACAGTGGGGCGTTATAACAACTCCACACGTAAAAGTGCATTTGACCGTAAAACAATGGGAGAATGGGACGTCACGATATACTCTCAAAAAAGTGTATACGGCAAAGATCCAGAAACAGGCCGTTATAAAACTACATACGAAAGAACTGCGCTGACTGAAGCATTGCCGGTCAATGATGCGGGCATTGTCGAAACCAAGATTAAAATTGAAAATATGGATCTGGGTAATATGCGTCTGGTTGGTGTGGCTAAGGTCAGATCGCCATTCTCTGATTTTGAAATGAAACGTGAGACCAGTGCTGTAGGCATTCGAATCTATAAAGGTGAGGAACTGGAGGGTAACCTGTCGAAAAGCCTTATTATCGGAAGGATCCCACTTAGTACTCTGGTAAGCTTCAAATCTGCCAGTACGGCTAACTCTGATGCACTCGCCCCCACCGAATGGCAGCAGTCCTCTGATAATGGTCAAACCTGGACCATGCTTTCCGACATGACCGGAAAGAGAAGTGTAAGTATCAAAAAGACAGAAGTAGGAAAGTGGCTTTATAGGGCAAAAATGACTAATAAATTCACATCCAAGATTTCCTACACAGATGCCTTAACGGTAGTTACCTACAAGCAGCCTAAGCTCAGTATAGATGTTACAGACATTCTTCAGGGCTCAGATATACCTGTAACCCTGCTTGATAACGATGAACCTATACCAGCAGGCACCGCTGAGGTTCTCTGGTCAGAGGATAAAGTCAACTGGGTGCAGGGAGATACAACTTACACTGTGGCTTCAGCTGATACCCTACCGTCTACGATTTATGCCCGGATGCGTTACCTTGATTCCGATGAACTGGCAGAGGAGTCTTCATGGAAGGAAACGTCTGCTCGGTTGGCAGCCGCAAAACCCAAGCGCCTTTCTGTCTCGGTAACGGGGGTTTCAAAGGTAGAGGTTGGTCAAAAAGTTACTTTGGAAGGTAAGTTCACGAACCCTAACAGTAAGTACCAGAATGGTAATAACGTAGTTGAAGAATGGAAAACACCGGATGGCCAGACATTTAAGGGCTCTTCACTGTCTGTTACCCTTACTGAGCAAATGTTGGATAAACAGGGATATGCTGCTTTTGAATACAGTGCATGGTTAGCGGACAATAAGGAGAATACGGTTTCTACCCGTAGAGTTTCTGTCAAATCGTGGGTTTATAAATTTCCCGAGATGAAAATAAGCTCCAAACTTAAATACGACATGGCACCGACCACCCTACGCGTTGCGTTGAGCGGTATTAAGGATGGAGACTATCCTGGTGTTACTTATTCCCGTGAATGGATCTACGACAAAGAGAATCTGGTAATCACTAAAGATGAAGGTGACACCAAAGAATTTACAATTGAAAATCCTGGCAAATATACATTGATGGTTGTTTTCAAAGATAACCGAAACAATGAACAGCGTATCGAAAATACCTTTGTTGTCGATGAACAAACGCCAATGAACGTTGAGATGACACCCAAGTTCTCTAACAAATATATGAGAGCTCCACTCGATGTAACCTTAAGGTCAAACATCAAGCTATCTCATTCGGCGGACTCGATAGATACGGTCACATACAAGGTGAACGGTGAAGTAATACCCAGCGGCAAAAATTATTGGGCTCAACTGATCTCGGGTTTAAAAGAAAAGAAATACGAGATTACAATTGATGTTGTTAGTAAACTTGGACAGAGAGGTTCAGCATCTGTTGAGTTTGATGTCGTTAAAAACGCAGTGCCTAATTGTACATTGAGCTACACGGAAACCAACCTAAGCTGGAGCTTTACCAATAAATGTGATGATACTGATGGAAAAATGGTTAGATATGAATGGTTCATCAACGGCGAATTAAGGAACGTTTTCGGTAGTACGGCTACACTTTCTAAAAACCTTAACCGTGGTAAGCAGGACATAAAAGTAATTGCTTATGATGATAGTGGAGACTTTGCAACACAGCACGTGACAGTTTTCGGACCGGCTGAAGAGGCAAGTAAGTCTGAAAACACTGTATCAATACCAAGCAGTGAGTAGTTAATTTTTAAATATAAAGCCGGGACATTATGTCCCGGCTTTTTTATACCCAATAATTGGACCTTTGAAAAATTAATGTCGGAAAGTAACTTTGCTCCAAAGGCATCTTTCATGGCCGCTAACAAAGCTGCGTATACATGCTGAGGAATTAACATTCTTATAGGTGAATATTAGGTTGGTTTGCAGACTTCCGAGCGTTGAAAAACATGGATAATAATTACTTGGATAGAGGTGCATCTGCCTAGTAAAAATATTCTTCAGTGCCAGTGAGAAAAATATGAGCGACTACATACCTAAAAAGAGAGGGCTGCTTATACTGGATTGGTATGTCCCCCTTAATATTTTATTGCTGATTCTCGTTATGTGTGTCTTTTTCACCCGTTATACATTTGGATACGGTTTATTGAATGGGTGCCTGCCTGCTGATTTTTATATGATTGATCATTCGGATAAAAGTATTAAAACTGGTGAACTCATAGCATTTAACATGCCGAAATCGGTACGTTTTATCCCAGAAAATGAACGAGTCATAAAAATTGTTGCCGGTGTGGGCGGTGACAAACTTAAAGTAACAATGGATGGGGTTTATAACGGGGACAAATTTTTTGAAGCTAATGCACGTCGTATTTCGAAGAAATACAATATTCCGTCCATTTTGATTGAAAAAGAATTGATAATTCCTGAAGGCGAAGTTTTCCTAATTGGGCAAACCGATCACTCATGGGATTCCCGTTTTTGGGGAACAGTAAAGCTGAATTCAGTAATTGGGAAAACATATGCGATCTTTTAATGTAAATAAAAAATATTTACCAATACTTCCTGGACTTGCGTTATGTGCAGTTTTAAGTAATACAAATGCAAGCACTGAGTATCAACATGATGCTGACCTAATCGCTCAGCAAGCAAAAGGGCTTGGGGCACAGGCTAAAGGTGCACAGCAGCCAGATGGGGCTCTTAGCCTTGATGCTACGCTAAAATCACCAGATGTGCAGAAGTACATAGCGCAAGCTGAAGCACTCCAAAAAAACCAGGACCTGAGCAAGCAAATAAACCGTGGTTACGTCCCCGGTATGAATGCGGATAGTGTTCAAGCAGTTATAGACCATACCCAGGCTATCAGGGCCCAAAGTAATAACTCTGAAGCTGTCAACGATATAATTAGAAGACGTGATGAAATTCAAGAAAACGCCAGCCTTAATGAAGCGGCTCTGAAAGCTGTGGAAAATAAGCCGGAAGTCATGCGAGGACAATCTAAAAATATCGAAAAATTGTTTGGTTCCTCGGGCATCACAGCTGCTGACTTCGAAAGAAAAATGGATAGCACACGTGAAGAAGCACTATCAACTGAAAATGGAATAACGATCTTTGCTTCATTTAGCTTGCCGGATTATGTACTGGAAGACCTTCTACGTACGGCCTCAGAGCATAAAGCTCGTGTAGTTTTCAATGGTCTAAAGAAAGGAACTACTCGGCTACCAGAGACACAGGCAGCAATAAACCAAATGATTGTCAAAGGAAAATTTGAATCTCCTTTGATTACAATTGATCCTGATAGCTTCAGTCAGTATCAAGTAACTCAAGTACCGACAATTATTTCTAGGGAGCAAGCTCGTTTTGCAAAAATGGTAGGCTCCTTCAACGTTGAGTTTTTTCAGCGAGAACTTGCTAAAAAACCCGATCAGGATATTTTCCCGGTTGCTGGTACCACTTATCCCGTTGAAGAAAAGAGCATCATTAAAGAACTGGAAGAACGTGCACAAAAATATGACTGGGAAGGTGCAAAAAAAAGGGCCGTTTCTGACACATGGAAAAATCAATGGATGGTCGACCTCCCTCCTGCCCAGGAACACAAAGAATTTTTAATTGACCCTACAGTGAGGGTCACTCAGGACGTAAAAGATAAGCAGGGCCGTGTAATAGCTTCCGCCGGTGAGTTGATTAATCCACTTTCGAGATTTCCTCAAAACCTGACGATGATAATTTTCGATCCACTCAATCCGGGCCAGCTGGTATGGGCTGAGCAGCAGTATCGACAACGTCTGGGTAGTGGAAAAGTAATGCCAATGTTTACCCGTATCCAAAAAGATAATGGATGGGATCACCTAAATGATTTACGTGAAAAATTTAACGGTAAGGTGTTTAAAGTTAACGAACAGATCATCTCACGCTTTCAGATTAAAAACACACCTGCGCTTATAACTACTGACCAAGATAAATTCCGGATCACCCTGTTTAGCGAGGCAGAAGTCCGTGGTATCGGAGCCCCAAATCTTTCAGAGGAAAAATAAGATGAAACTCGGATTTATTATAGGCGCTCTCTTTGCAACATGGCTGACGCTAAATTATCCGGACCAGATGAGAAGTTATTTTACCAAAGCCGTCGACTATATCGAAAGTGTTGCAACATTTATTACATCCAAGTGAGCATGATGGTGAAAAAATTCAAAAAGTTACTTTTAGAGTTCATTGTAGCAGTTATGCTTTCGCTTTCTATACCGGGTATGGCTATGGCAGCAGATGCTGGAGTCCCTGGGGCTATGTGTCAGTCAGCTGGAGTGTGGCAGGGCTTGATTAAGAATATCTGTTGGAGCTGCATTTTTCCCATGAGGATAATGGGCATAGGGGCAGCTCCAGAAGGCGCTGCTCCTTCACGTCCGGGTTGCTACTGCACAGATCAGAACGGCGTACCGGAAATAGGTTGGCAATTGAGCTTCTTTCAGCCGGTGAAGATTGTAGAAGTTGTAAAGAGCCCCTGGTGCAGCCCCTTTCTTGAAGGCACGATGCTTCAAAAATCGCAGTTTGATATTGGTAAAAGCAACACAAATCAGCCAATGACAGCAACTGAAGCCGGATTTTACGATGTTCATCTTTGGGAGTTCCCAATCATGACAATGCTCAAATTACTGATTATTGGCGAGTGCACTGCTGAACCCTATATAGATGCCAGCCTGACCTATATAAGCGAAGTGGACCCTATGTGGGAAAGTGATCTGCTTACACTCGTCCTGAATCCAGAGGCAGTAGTTTTTGCAAACCCAATTGCCTCAATGGTGTGCGCTGCTGACTGTGTAGCAGTAACAGCAGGAAAGGATAATCTCGCTGCATACTTTTGTGCCGGATGCGATGGCAACCTTTATCCATTAACCGGCCACATTTACGCAAATGATGACGCTGTAAGGACGAGTTCACTGATAACCCAGCGTCTTCTGACTAAACTACATCGCCAGGGAATGCTGATGCGAACGATGGGAGCAGACGCAATGTGTGAGAAAACGTGGGAATACTTTACACCTCGTTCCCAGTATCGGCTTTCAATGCTTTTCCCAACTCCTGAGGCGAAAGGGCCGGATTGCTGTCATCGTCTTGGTGATTCGGTACATGACTGGTCAACCCTTAAAGGTGGGCGCAAAAAAATAGGCAATGATAATTATGTCTATATGTTGTGGCGTTACAATGACTGTTGCGTCAGATATATACCAGGCGCTTGATTTCTAAGGGTAAAAATAATGAAACTTAGAAAAACGATAGCTTCAACTATTATTGCATCAATGATTGCCAATACTATGAGTTGGGCTTTTTATATCTCTCTCATAAATATGGTAATGACTCCTCGTATTTATGCGGCAGACGCTATATTTGACCAGCTCGAAAGTAACTTTAATCTTGCTAATCCTAACGCAAATCGCAATGCGACAACCAGTGCTCAGGACATTGTTGAGAAGTACAAGAATGCGGATTCAGGCGAGAATGTCAGTGGGAAGATCACCGAGAAATACGTGGGTAAAGCCGAATCCGCTAATCTTAATCTCGGAAAGTATGGGGCAGGGAACTCAAATGAAAGTGTCATGAAAAATGCCGCATCCGATGGAAAGTCCATTGGTAGCGCCGTACAACTGCCGAGTATGTCTGGAGGGACAATCAATTCAAACTATACCAAGGAAGGGGCAAAGCTGCTCTCTCGGGATGCTAATGGCAACATTGGTATAAGCAGTAATCCCAATACTACTCCTGGAACCAAAACAAATACCGGAGAGATTTTCAGCTCAGAGCAAAAGCACAGCGATATTAAGTTCAATGCCGCAGATCGTTATGGGGATGAGGATGGCTTTGTAAACGATATAAAGAATCGGAAAAGCCAGTTATTTGATGCTCAAAGTTATGATGGCGTTGCCTACCGCACCCTCGTAAATGCTAACAAGGACAACCCGGCATCATCTATAAAGCCTAACGATCCCATGTTTACTGCGGGGAGAAATGAGATAACAAATGCTGTTGCTGGTACTGGAAACTGGCTTCAGAACTGTAATGTTGAGACCTCTAAAAAAACAGTAACCACACACTATCCTGATTACAAAGAGTTCTACTGTAACTCGCCTAAGCAAGATAACTTCAGCAGCTGCACGATAACCCGTGATTTTTCAGTCCCTGTTTACATTTCAGGCGGAAACGGAGACATGTCGATGTGCGGCGATAATTGTGTGCGTATATGGTTTGGTCGCCGTGATGACAACTACTGGAGTGACGGGGTATATGATAACGAACTGACATTAAAATTCCATCCGGATGCAAAATTGGCCTCAGCAAAGATTGTTAACGCGGAGTGGGATGACCACATGCGGGTAACACTTGATGGCACGCAGATTTTTGCTCACATAGATGGTGCATATCGAGAAAGTGACTATCCGGCTCCTAAGGGATCTTGGGAGTTAAAAAAATCGTGGAAACTCGACAAGGTTTACGATGTGACTGATAAGGTCAGAAAATCGGTGTATGAGGAGCCTGATCGAGAAGTGACAATGGCATCCAGAGTATGGGTTGGTGGGAAGGGTGAAGGGTATTTTGAGGTTGAGCTGACTTTTGAAAATATGAAGCTCGAAGATAAGCACGTCCAGGAACCAGCTGGTTGTTACGATGCTGTACAAGCTCCGAATACATTCTGCCGTTTCGATCGGTTTAAAGATATGGATGTTGGCACAAAACGGCTTCCGGAAAGCGTGCTTTCATTGGCAAAGCCTCTGTATGAAGGTGATAAAGGATTTCTTACCTGGAAGACAAACCTTGAAGGCTACTTTTGTGATCCATTGGCCAAAGACAAAATTTGCTCTTATGACGCTAGTGGAAAAATTATGAAAGACGCTAATGGAAAGGACCTCTGTTACAACTATGAAGAAATAAAGAGTATGCCTGATGCATGTAGTGCTTATAAAAATGATGCAGCATGTGTACTCGATAAACAAACATGTGCAGAGGGTTGGTTCGATGAGGGCACTAACAGTTGCTACATGTATGAACAGAAATACACCTGTGACAGAGGGAAGGATGTAGTTCGGGAGGTTGAATCTTCTACAAATGCCTGTGTTGGCATGATCCCATGTTCAGGTGGAACATGCGAAACTGGGCCAAAGGAAGAGAACAACGATTTTGGAAAAGTTGCGGCTTATTCAAACATGGTTCAGTACATGCAGGGCGAAGCCAAATGCGAAGACCCTAACGATGCCAATTCATGTTCCGTCTTTGAAGGAAAACCTGAATGGTGTGGTCGTTCAGTAGGCTTTGTAAATGGCCTGGCAAAGACGGACTGCTGCGAAGCACCACAGGGAACCGCAGGAGCACTTGAAGGTATCATGCTTGCCGGATCTATGATCAGAAACACAAACTGGACCAGAGTTAATGCTCAGCTAATAAAATGGACCGGCGGTGATACAGGTACATGGGCTTCTATGTCTAATGCGGTCGGAGAGTGGACTGCATCAGCTGGTAAAACAGTAGGGCAAATGTGGAACAACGTCACGAGCTCCTTAACGAGCGTATATGAAAACGTCGCTGGTAATCTAAGCAGGGCAGTTGGGTCTTCCGCAACTTCTGGAGGGGCAGGAGGTGCTGGCCAGTTGGCACAGGAAACAATGTCCAGCTTCGGTATAGGTCAGCTTAAGCAGATGGCAATGAAGAAAGCCTACGAATTGCTACCAGATACAGTTCGTGACTTTGTCTTTAAGAACGTTGCTACTACCGGAGGAGAGGTTGTCTTCTCGGCTGCGGTTCAAAACTTTATGCTTGCATTAAACGTGATCGGTTGGATTTATACAGCCTATCAGGTCACTAAAATGCTTTTAGAAATGTTGGTAGCATGCGACCAGAAAGAGATGGAAGCTTCTATTCATAAGAATCAAAAATCCTGTTTTACATTAGATACGGAACGATGCGTCAAATATCTGAATGTTGGTTTCACAAAGAAATGCGTTAAAAAAGCAACAGACATGTGCTGTTATAATTCCATGTTGTCACGCGTTATTATGCAACAAGCTTATCCGCAATTAGGAATAGACCCTGTCGCCTCTAATTGCGTGGGGCTATCAATAAAGCAAATACAGCAACTGGATTTCGATAAAATTGATCTGACGGAGTGGATTAATGATGCAGTTCAGGTAGGAGAAGTTCCTGATCAATATTCAAAATTCTCCGAAGAATCAATTGTGGAAAACTTACCATTCCAGAATGAGAACTATCAACTTCCATCAGAACGTACCAAGGAAGCAATGGGCGGTGAAGAAAATATGATAAAGGCCAGACAAGAAAATGCTCAGGCTATAAAAGAGGAAAATGTAGATTGTAGCTATTTACCTCGACCGGCCATATGTGAGGTAGGTTCAACTACGCTGGATCCGGTTACGGGCAAGCAGTTGCCGAAATATTGAAGAAGGGGCCGTTAGGCCCCTTTTTTAATTACTTGGCTTTCAATGTTTTTTCTGGGAAGCCTTTTTTACCGTATTCACCGGTAAAGAGGTAATAATCTTTTCCGTTGATGGAGGCTGCAACACCCCCTGGAGTTGTTGTATTTGGGCTATCAGAACGGAAAATGATACCCGAAAAATCAGCGCTTGTTTCGTTTCCTTTAAATGGGATGAACACATAACGAATTACAGCGTAATCACCAGCGGGAAGGTTTAGCTCAGGAATTTCGGTTCCTGTTGCGGGGCGAATCGCCTGAAAGCTGTACATTGAATCTGTAGGGAAAACATCAGCATCAGGCTTAGAGGGCAGATCACAGGTACTCCATTTATTGACGACTGCCATATCAATTTTACATGTGGCCAGAGCTGCTTTCTGTTTTTCAGGGTTGTATCCAAATGAGGCCTGAGTTGCTTTTGTATGCTCAAAAACATACTTAGCTCCCTCACGTACCAAACTTTCATCATTGTAAGGCAATTTTTTTGGATTGGGGACGAACACTAGGTATTGATTGACCTGGATGTATTCGGCGTCAGAAGAACTGTACAAAGAGCTGAGGCTCATGATCCCAAAACCTTTTAGACCGCCTGTTACGTAGCCCATCGAACTATTGATGAGATACTTAGAAAGAAAGTTGTCGGCATCCCCTCCAGGAGTAACCTCTTGCTCCTTAAAATTAACGTCGAAACCAGCAAACGAATAGGCATTCTTGGCGACAGAATCATTTGCATTAGCATGCCAGTACTGGCCGTGACTGTACGCATTCAGAGCGGTGCCTGGCGTAGTGCCGGTGTCACCGGCACAACCCGATAGGGAAAAACCAATGACGACAGAAGAGACCAGAGATACTAAACGTAAAAGTTTCATTTAAAGCCCTTTTTGTAATGTCTTTTGGAGATGGAACCATTATTCCATAGTCACGCGTTTCACAAACAACCTGATTGCATAAAAAAGGAAAAAAAGTGATTTCCAGTAGAACCAGCAGTACACAAGAAAAGCGCTTTTATAAAAATGTATAATTATTAAAACGAAGTAATGAGGTTGAAATGGGTAAGCCAACAGAAGAGCAAAGACCTGTTATCGAGAATGCTAGCGCAAACAATATGGTGATAGCAGCGCCTGGATCAGGCAAATCGTTCACCATGATAGAAGCGGTTATATCGATTCTCAAAAAGTATCCATATGCAAGAATCGGGATGGTGACCTTTACTCGCGCTGCAACAAACGCACTTGCAGCAAAGTTACAAAAGCGATTGAGCAAGAAGGATCTTGACCGGGTGCTGGTGGATACTTTTCACGGACTCGTTAAGAAGCAACTGGACATGATTCGCTGGCCGGGAAAGATGTTGATAGGGCCAGCACAGAGATCTGTCATTCACCGGGCTTTGAAAGAATCCGGTGTAACGATGAAGTTTGCTGAAGCTGAATTCGTTATTGATGCTATCGGCAGAGAAATGGATACGGATGTGATTTCAGTTCGGCATAACAGACAACAGATCCATTTGTTTAATACCTATCAGGCGTTATGCCAGAAAGACCATGTGGCGGACCTCAATGCTCTTTCAAAATTTGTTGTCGGTCAAATGCATTCGGGAAAAATGCGCACGTTAGATTTGACACATTTGATAGTAGACGAAGTTCAGGATACTGACTCTATACAATTCTCATGGATAGCATTGCATACAAGAGCTGGAGTCTATACGAGTATAGTTGGAGACGATGATCAGGCCATCTACTCCTTCAGATCCTCAGGAGGAGTCAAAATATTTCAACAGTTTGAAAAACACTTCAGACCTAACATATTTTACTTAAACACATGCTTTAGGTGTGAACCTGAAATTTTAGAGGTGGCCGGAGCACTGATAGGAAAGAATGTTTACCGTTATGCCAAAGAGTTACGCTCGGCAAAAAAGGGAGGGGGAAAGGTCACTTTTCGTTCATATGTAGATATGGAGGAACAGATACAGGGTATTTTAAGCCTTATAAATCAGGATCCACATGGATGGGCAATTCTAAGCCGCAATAATGCTCACTTGGATGAGCTAGAAAGTTTGATCGAACAGCCAGTAATTCGTTACGGAGGTAAATCATTCTGGGATGAAAAAGAAACAAGCGATGTGTTAAGCCTTATGGCCTTTTTCCGACAATCAAATGATCCTCGCTTAATGAAGAGAGTATTGGCATTGTTTGGAGAACAGGAATCAGTTTTGGATGAAGTGGCATTGAGTATGAGAGGAAGAAAAGTTACTTTTGGCGACCTTGCCATCCCGGAGGACAGTTCTCTCGAAACAAAAACATTACATTCAAACTTCGTGCGCTTTACCCAGGAAAGTTCTGATAAAGTTGAGATAGCAAAACGTTTCGCCAACCTTACGAAATGGATGGAATCGTCGTCAATCAAGATGAGGAGTAATAAAGGTACAGCAACCTTAACAAAAATTGCTTTAGACACTTGTAAACAGTGGGCAGAAAAGACTGGTTGGATGAATATGATAAATCGTGCTGCTGCAATGTCATTAGGCCCTAGGAAGAAGGACGAGGAATACAGCCCAGAGAAAGTAGTCCTATCAACCTTGCATGGTTCAAAGGGTCTTGAGTGGAATAAAGTAATAATAATGAGTTGTAATGCGGATCAGATACCAAGTAAAAGATCAGTTGGGGAGGAGGCAATAGAAGAAGAAAGACGTTTGCTTTATGTTGGATTTACGCGTGCAGAAAAGCAACTTTTTGTAATGTGGTATGGTGATCCTTCTTTCTTTTTAAGAGAATGCAGTGAAGAAAAGATGAAAGAAGCAGCTAATATTCGAATTTCTCCACTTTATACAGAATAATTCGATATGGGCATTTACTTATGCTTAAAGCTATAGTATAAAAACAATGAGCTTAAATATCAGCTCCCAAATTTGAGTAACTTTGCTTAAAGTTACTTTCGCGTTAAGCGTTGATTTAGCCGTGAAAAGCGGCCAGCTTAAACAAGCTGTAAGACACCACCGGCAAAATGTCACCTTTGTCGCTGGTGCACTTCCCATGCCTGCAAAAGGCAATCTGAATTTACCAAACCGTAACTAATTTAGCTCCTCCTGGGGCTATTTTTGTTGCGTACTTCTAATGCCAGATAGTATAAATCAGGCGGTTCATAGCTTACGGGAGATGAATGACAGGCTTTGCCTTCGTGTTGAAACAAAAATTTGTTTCTTCCTTCTTACTATATATAGGTGACCCCAAATGTCTAAAAATAAAGCTCGCAGTAAAGCCCTTCATCAAACCTTTAGTGAAATTATTCCAGAGATGGATAAGGCGCTAAACAAACAGCTCTTAGAAGTTCTGATGAAATATACAGAACGTGATAATGAACTGATTGTTATTTTGAATGAGGACGGCCCAAATATCATTGAACTTAAGTCTCTTAAGCCTGTGTCTTTGTTGGCCGAAAAGCTTTCTGCTTATTCAAGCTATTATCATGTGGATGTTGTGGAGCTCGTGGTCAAGAAAATTGATTTCGAAGGAGCTTATAAGCTTCTTAAAGCTTCCCCAGATGTACCACTTTTTAAAAGCTTAACTGAACTGGATAAATATCTTGTTGAGGAGTTTGAAAAATACGGATTAAATTCATTTCTTGACGTGGATAATCTGGATTACTCACTTGAAAAAGCCAGTGAACTCAAAAATGAGCAGTTAATAAATTGGGTTTCGGACATCATTTGCAAACGTGAAAAATTAACTTTACGTAAGCGTTTTGATGTCGCAGTAAAGGCCCACTACGAAAATGTAGAAAAAATGTATGATACCATTCGTCCGTTAATGAAAAAACTGGGTTTCCCAGAAGATCTCATGACGCACACCTTTAGTGAGTTAAGCGTTTTTGAAACTAAAGGATGGGACCATGCAATAAAATCGAAAATTGAGACTCTCGCTAAGCGTGAAACTCAATATTTAGATGATGCGGCTAAAGCAGAGAATCGACGTCTTGTAACAGAGAAGTTGGAGAACTCTTTAGCGATTGCACCAACTAAACCAACAAGAAATTGGTTACATATTGCCGGAATTGCCTGTTTGGTAGTCTGCACGTTCATGTATGTAACTAATAAATTTATTTAATCCTGTTAAGGGGGAACCCTAACGGGGCTTCTCTTTGAACAAATCGAGGAGCGGAAAATGTCATATCTTGAATATATCAATGAAGTAAAAGTGTCCGGGATAGTTATCAGTGCTGTGGAGAAAAAAATGACTGACCAGAGTATAGGTTTGTTAATAAAGCTCAAAAATAGGATGAAGACAGAAGTTGATGGTGAAATCACTGAGAGAGAATTTTCAGTTCAAATCAAGGTGTCGCCTGAAATGTATTCAACCTGTTTCACTGGTATAAATCAGGGTGATGAGTTGATGGTCTCCGGTTATATTGTTGTCGATACTATTATGATTGAAGGGAGAGAACATCCTCTTGACTACATGAGAGTGGTAGCAACAAGTAAGTTGGCTCACATACCTAAACCTCTAAAAGGTTTTGGACAAAGTAGCTTTAATCAGATCTGACATTAAACCCACCCTAAAGGGGAGAAATCCCTTCATGGGATTTCTCCTTTTGGAGTCCCCATGAAACAAAAATTTAGGGCTACTGCAATAAGTAGTAATCAACTTAGTTTTTTTTCTATATTCGATATAGATGAAGATGAAATAACGCAAATAGTTGATTCACCCAAAGAGCATTTAAATGATGCATACACGTCCGGATTAAACTTTAAATCAGATGAAAGTAACATTTCTGAGATAAATTATGATTCTGAAAGGCGTGAAAATCACCTTTATGAAAAATCCAAATTACTTAAAAATCAGATTTTGCATACAATTAATTTTGCAGCAGAAACAGATTATCTATATTCGGTTGAAGAATATAACCCAGATTTGGGTGGTCTGGTAATAGAATGGACCCCTGAGGATGTGTATGTTGTTTTTCTATCCGCTATGGAAGAGTCTTTGGAAATCATTAAAGAACTAGTGTTGAGGAGAAAGTTATTCTTCAAAGATGACAATGGTAATATCACAGTGAATCCACTTTTAGAAGCTGAAACACGGTGGTATATGTCAAAATCATTTGAATACACTTGTTTATCTCATGGACTTGATGCATGTGAATTTAGAGCGGAATTAAAATCATGGCTCTATTATCATTCGCATCGTTCGATTAGTGAAAACACGAAATTAGCTGAATGCAGGAATGATGATGAAATCATTTTGCATGATTGCAATGACGATATGGGCTGGGACATCTTCTTTGATCAGGATTATTTAATGTCAGAAAAAAAACTGGCTGTTAAATGGACTGACAGGGAAATTATGGATGTTTACATAAAAGCTTTTAAATCCACATTAGAGTTGTTTGACGAGCTTGTTTCATGTGATCTGTTAACTAAACGAAACGCTTTTGGCAAGTTAGAAATAAATCCAATATTCGAAAATCATTTTGAATGGATCATGTCTGAAGCTTTTGAAATAGTGGGAAATCATCTTGGTTATAATGTGCCTCAAATCAGGAAACTGATGGCAACTATTTGCCAAATGAATCTCAAATAAAATGCCACTGGCAAACATCTGCCAGAGGGCGGTGTTTGCATTTTACCGGAGTTAAAAATGTCTAATGCCGCTATGAAGTTAAATGAAACATCTTCTGATGCTTATGAAAAATTAGAAGCTCTTCTTTCCCCGGATGTTATAAAGTTAAAACATTATGTGGATAAAGGTGAGTATCTTTTAGTTCTAGCAAAGGACCTTTTTGGTATTCCAGAAATGGATCCAAAGATGGCTGTGCCTGTTTTCAAAACTAAAACCTCGTATCGAGCTCCGCTGAACAAAGACTACATACCAAATCCCCGAATACTTGAACAAGTGGTTAAACTGCTTATCAGTCCGGATATAGATTTAAGTGTGTGTCTTAAAGGTGAGTCCGGTTCTGGCAAGACTGAAATGGTAATGTACATTAGCCACATGATGAATTGGCCGCTGACAATTAAGCAGATCAACAGCAATATTCGAGTTGATGAGCTTGAAGGTGAGCGCAGTCTTAATGGTGGTAATACAGGTTTTGTACACAGCGATTTGGTAACGGGATTTCGTAATGGTCACCTCATTCTTCTGGATGAAGTGGACAAAATCGATCCTGATACGGCAGCAAAACTTCACATGCCCATTGAACGTAAGCCCTGGTCACTCAGTGCTAATGGTGGTGAGGTTATAACTGCTAATGGCTACACGCGATTTATTGGTACTGCAAACACAAACATGAGTGGAGGCGCTCGCCGGTTCGTTTCTTCTCAACGTCAAGATGCAGCTTTTATAAAGCGGTTCTTGATAGTTGAAATGGAGAAGCCCGACAAAGTTGCTTTAACCAATGTGCTTACTAAACGATATAGCTCTTTGCCTTTTCAGGTCATTGAGAAGTTCGTAAGAGTAGCGATTGCAGTAAATGACTCTGGTACAGAAGACAGTGTGATGGATATTCGTCAATTAGTAGCTTGGGTTGGCACGTCGATGACGTTAAAAACCTTTAGTCTTCTTGACACTTTCAAAATAGCTTTTGCTTCTGCTTTACCTTTACATGTGGTCGATCTTGTTCTTCAAGCTATAGATCTTTCTCTTGGCGAAGACAAGGATAAATCGCTGGAGTATTTCACAGCAAAAAAGTCGAGTTAGATGGGATTTGTTATGAAACCTCTGATATTTGTATCTCAGAGTTATCCCATCTTGAATTTAGTGCGTTTTTAAGTACGGATGGTGCTGCTACCATTGCTATAGCAAAAAACGGAACTAATTTTACTGGACTTATGCAACTGAATAACGACTATTCTTTATTGTTTTATCATGATGGTAAAATAAATATGGAAGGTCTAATTAAAGAAATGGAATTAAAAGGTTATATGTATCAGGGAGCAATGGGCAATGATGATGTTGCCGCTGAGTTTCCCGGTATTCTTTTAATTGCACCAGAGAAGCTTTAATATCAACCCTATCGGGAAATCTTTCCCGTTGGGGAGGGTTTCCCCTTTTTTTTGGAGAAACCCATGACTTTAAATACTTCAATGCTTAACAAAGTATCTGCAAAACAAATCTCTGAGAATTTTGCAAAATCATATCCAGATTTACTGGAAGGTGCAGTTATAACAAAAATTGAAATAAGTGGCTGTCAAGGATCGCGTCGAACCGATAAAATCGATTTGTCTTATGATGGAGATGATATTACGGATCAAAAAAGCGTATCTAAAAGCGAAGTACGTTGGATTGACATAAAAGCCCTTAGCTTCAAAAGTACGATTACCAGCAGAATATCAACCCTTTGCTCACGCTTGTGCATCCGCTATAGCAATATGTGGATTTTACCAGTTTCCAGTATGGAAGAGTTTCTGGAAGGGGCCCAAGAGATTGAACGAGAGTTTCAGGCAGGTATTCAAAACGTTGTAGACAATTATGAGATGCATATTGAGGCTGAAAAAAATAGAAGCCCAAGAATGTCTTCTTTGATTGATCAGTTGAAATTAACTAAAGATGATTTCATAAAATCCTTTAGATTTAATATTGCTCACTTTATTCCTTTTACGCCTATTAGCGTTGAAGGTGATGAAACCCAGGACTACTATCAGGAACAATTGATAACAGATCTGGCAGAAGAAGCAATGAGGGTTTATGAAAAAATTAGTAAAAATAATAATTTGCGCTCAAGTACTATTGACCGACTGAAGCAAATGCAAAATAAGATCATTAGCTTCATGTTTATACATAAAGAGGCGGCAGTACTTGCAGAAGCTATAAAACACATAATGAATAATTTACCTAAAGGTGCCATTTCTGAACCTCGCGACGTTGCGGTGTTACAGCAGTGGTTTTATTTCATGAGTGATGCTTCAATGTTAAAGCGTATTATTTCAGGAGAGCAAAAGGTTACTGACTGGTTGGAATCTATTACCAGATCATTTAATCAAAGCTCACAAACAGAACCGAACGCGCTACAGAACACAGGTATTGAAGCTATTTTAGATTCAACAAATGTGTTTCAGGTTGAACCTGTCGTAGAGAACGATATAAAAAACAGCACGTTTTCAAACACTGATTCTGTAGCTGAACCTGAGAAATCAGTTTCGCAACAGGAAGACAATGCTGAAAATGGTTTTGATATCGAGCTCAAAGGCTGGTAACTGTTTGCTTTATTAAAAACCCCAGATGGGTACTTCACCATCTGGGTGAGTACCCCTTTTTATAAAGAGGTATTCTATGAAATTAGATCTTAAATCATCGCCGCGCCATATTAAGCGTTTACAGAATATAGCAAAAGTCATTAGCGGCTTAGGCGATGTAAGAGTTGTAATAGACGACAATACCAAAGGACCGTATTTTGATCCTGTCAATAAAGTTTGTGTTTTACCAAACGGCGATTATAGCGATGATGACTTTGTCAGTCTGATTGAAGGTTTTACCTGTCATGAAGCTGGTCATGGTCGCTATACCGTCAGTGAGGTTTACAGTGACGCCTTTAATAGTGTTCTCATGTCATCTGAAGGGTTTACACGCTTCGATGACGGAATGAATGCAGAGTTTGAGAGCCTCGCTGAGAAACGTAAAGCTTATAGCAGGGCAAAACGTCTTACCGGGCTTATAAATCTGTTCGATGATGTACAGATGGAAGAGAAGGTTGGTAACGATTATCCGGATGCAAAGCGGCGGCTTGCAGCCACTTACGCACTGATGGTTAAAGCCGGAAGGATGACTCCTGATATATCTTCTCGTCCGGAAAATCCTGTCCTATTTATTGAGTGGTATCTGCTTAACTCATTGCGAGTAAAAGTCCTTCAGCAGGTAGGTCACAAAGAAACCCTCGATCCGTTTTTTGACTATGCCCAAAAGATACTTTCTCCAGTAATTTCTGATGTTGAGGAAATTTTTCATGATGCTCTTGGTTGTGAAAATACTCAGGGCTGTGAATCCCTTGCTCGTAAGACCCTGGCTCTTTTAGAGAGACTGCGGGATGAGGCAAAGGAACAACAGCAGCAGACAGAGCAGGAGGAGCAGGAGGCATATGATGAATCCGAGACCGATACCGATACCGAATCAGAAGATAAATCGCTTACGTCGACTGATAGTCGTGAGGATGATTCTGAGGACGATAGTGAAGGTCAGGCAGATACTTCCGATAACGCTGATCTTGCTCAAGAGGGATGTTCTGAGCCTTCAGAACTTGCTGAAGATAACGAGGGAAATAATGAACCCACCGGTGGCAATCCCACGGGTGATAACATTATTGAAGACGATACTGATGCGATTAACCCTTCCGAGAGTGAATCAGATGAAGCCAGTTCGACTAACGTTGAAGATGAAAGTAACTTTTCATCGGCTCAATGGGAGATACTGGCAGATTTGTTGGATGCCTTTCTTAGCAGTGATGAGGATAGCGAAGATTATCACGATGCTTTGGCTAAAGAGATTGAAGGTATTGCATCAAAAGTATCCGATGACGTGAAAGCCGAATTCGGTGCTTCTGAATGGGATATCCCTGATCTCCTTATCGATTTGAATGTTTACAATGAGGCTTTGTCTCTGAGTCATTCAATCGGTAGCGACTTGTCTGTTTTACAGCAGGTTAAAATGCGTGGCCGAAACAAAACTCATGAGCGTGGAATTACCTTCGATGGAAATCGATTAATTCTGTCACAAATGGGAGTTCGTGATGTCTTCAGAGCTCAAAGCGAATCTAAAAATAGAGGGCATGTTGGCCTCGTATTAGTTCGTGATATTTCAGCGTCAATGGCTAATGATGAAAGATATATTCATGCCATTAAGTCAGATCTTGCTTTATCGATGGCCGCTGAAAGTTTGTCAAAAATGCATGTCTCCAATATAGTTTTTCCCTTCAAGGAAAGTGAATTTGAGATTATCAAAACGTTTGATCAAAGCGTTGAGGAATCTCTATCGAAATTCACTCTTGGATGTAAGGGTTATTATACCCCTACGGGATCTGCTTTAATGGCAGCTGTTGATCTGTTACTTGACAGCCAATTCGATAGGAAAATAATTTTTCTTATAACTGATGGTTATCCGAATAAATCGGAATTTACTATCGTCGAAGTTATGGAAAAGGCTAAATGTAATGGAATAGAAATCGTTGGTGTTGGTATTAAGACTGATGAAATAATTGGTTTTGAAACGGACACTTTCGTAACAGTTGATGATACTTCTTTATTGTCTATTGAAGTCAGTAAGCTAGTTCATCAAATACTTTCTTAATAAACTCTACCCAATCGGGGCAAAAAGGCCCCGGTGGGTCTTTTTGCTCCATGAAGGAATAAGGAGCAAAATATGACTCAGATAAAAACTTACCGTGTAGAACATGAAAAAGTCGGTGCGATGCATAAAGTCCGTATTTTCGGACGTGTTGGTGAAGTTATAAGCAATGATAGCCCTCAGGAAAGAATCTTCCGCGAAGTCACTATAGCGGAGGGTAATAGCCAGCAGGCTGCGTTACTTGTAGATAACTACATACAGCGTCTTGAGAATAATGGCTTCACGACTGAAGCATAAATGTTGAGGGCCCCCGGGCCCTCTTTCTTAAATTCTGCGTTGTGGGTTTCTCCCTGTCTTCTGCACCGCAGAAGGCATTGAGAAACTCACAATGCCAGATAAGAGAGATCATCATGACTTATGCATCCCCGGCTCTTCGTCGTAAACCACAGGAAGTATCTGAACACTTTATTAAACTCGTTCATGCTCGAATTGCTGAAGTGTCTGGCTGGAAGTATATATTCGAAAGAATACCTGCTTTCAAAGACGCTTGTGCAAAAGCCCCGAGCCAGGTTCCTTGCCCGTTTACTGGCGCAGGGAAATCGAAGTTTCGTTTCCGACAAAAAGACCTTTATACCGGATGTGCGATCCATAATGACTTTCCGGTAAATGAGTTTTGCGACGGAATTGATGTTCTGGCGAAATATTATGAATTAAGTAAAACGCAGACTTGCAAAAAGATTCTCTCAGATTTTTTCGGGATGGATCTGCATGCTCCGTTAACTGACGCCGACATTGAAAATGAACGACGCTATAAATCAGCAGTTCGTGCCACAGAAACTCTTGACCGAGAGGAAGTGGCAAAGCGAATGCGAAAACTTGATGTGATGTATCACTATACCGGTGAAATAAAGCCTAATACTCCTGTTGCTTTGTACCTCCGTAATCGTGGGATCTCCCGCTTACTGAGTCACTTACCAAAGGATTTAGGCTTTAATAACCGGATCTACTATTGGGATAAAGATAAGCAGAAATCGATTATCTATCCGGGAATGATTGCAATCTATCGTGACACCCGAGGTCGGCCTCTGACTATCCATAGAACATACGTAGACAAAAACGGTGATAAGGCACCTGTAGAAAATCCAAAGCTGATGATGAAGCCTCCTGCCGATATGACAGGTGGCTCAATTCAGTTGTTTGACCCTCACTATGATTCAGGTAGTTCGACCTGGACACTGGGAGTGGCTGAAGGGATCGAGAATGCGCTTTCTGTTGTAGAAGCGACTTCAACACCATGCTGGGCAGCCAGCTCCGCATGGTGCCTTGAAAACGTTACTGTTCCTGATTTTTTACTGCCTCCGCCGGATGTAAAATATATAAACTTTTATATCTGGGCGGATAAGGATATTGCTAACTCACAAGGCACTCGTGCCGGTATCGAAGCTGCTCAGCGACTTCAAAGCCGCATGGTTGAGTTTTTGGCTAAACGATATCCCGCATCAAAGCTGACAATTGAAGTCTTCGAACCAGCACAAGATATTCCTGATGGGAAAAAGGGTATCGACTGGAACGATGTTCTCCAGTTAACAGGGCAGGATGGATTCCCGATTCACTGGGCTCCTGAATGTCTTAATCAGCTGTAACAACGATAACTCCCCCGCATTTTGCGGGGGGGGTTATCTTATCAATATTATTTTTTAAATTGTATTGATAAGATAACCGCTTTCCTTCGTGATAATTACCTGCCTTTAAGGTCTTTTCACGGCTGAGATGCTTGCTCAGTTAAATAAATGTGCGGTACTACTGGCTATGGTCGGTTGTATGACATGGTTATTCCATAAACTATTAAAACCCATAACGGGAGTATTACCGTTATGGTGATGCTCGTCGTTTTACATCGGAGAGCATTTTAATGAATTTTCAAACTAACGAAGTTTTTAATAAATTTGCTGCTGTTATAAAATCGCGCATCGTCAATGAACCATCGTCATGCTATTTGCTGCATGATAATGAGATAGATATAACGATTTTGAAACATGGCATATTAGAAAATGACAGAAACCTGTTGTACGTAGTTCGTCCTTCAGGAACGTGTTTGTTGCGTTGTGACAAATATTTCTATCCGAAATATTATCTTCGTTGCCGTGGAGATTATAAGTCATTCATATATGTCCATCTTGATCTACATAGTGGTGAAGCTAAAGAAATCACATGGGAGCAAGCAGACGATATGCTGTCTAGTCCAGGAAAACCCCCATTAAAAGGAAATCTTGGACGATTTGAGTATATAAAAGTTGTGGTTGAGGACCTTCGTATTCGAGGTTACGCTGATTATCTTCCTGCGTATAATCTTGATGACCTTCGCCGTTTTGCCTTACAGGACGACCGCCCATCCCTTGTCAGATACATTGACAATGTAATGGCAACGGTCTGATTGGTTGCTAATTGATTTACATATTTTCCCTGATGGCCAACCTGCATCAGGGAGGCCTCAATAACGACTGGAGGCTGTATGAAGTTAGCTACGGACCTGGTAAAAGCTATTTTGATTAGAAATGGTGTTGAACCAGTAAATATAAGCGAATCATCTAAATTATCTTTGAAACAACCACTGACAGAACTTAAATTCAGTTTATATTTGCGAACTGAGCATTTATCTCACTTCCTACCCGGTTATGTTTATTCTATAAAAGAATGTCCACTGTCATATGACATCGGGATCGAAATTCAGAAAATCTTCGAAAGTTTACATTTGTTAAACGAAGAATTTGAATCCCTCGGTTTTGTTTCTGTATGGATAGAAATGCATCAAAGCATTTTTGAACAAAGTCGGTTTAAGAAAAGTAACTTTACTTTTCGGGAGGAAGAGGTCGAGCTTGCTAAAGGGCTTGTTTGTTCTCACAATTCACAAATAAGTAATGCGGCTTATTTCTGGCTTCAGCACTTTGAGGAGTTTATGATTTATGTTCGTAATAAGCTTATCGACCTCTTTCGAGAGGCCTATGACCTGATCCTTGGAATGCAGCAAGTATTTTTCATTCGGGAAAAGGAAGAGCTGTTGAAAACTATAAGTTATGGGGATGACCTGTATGAGGTGAAATTAATGGCGGCTGAGCTTTACTCTATCGAACAGAACTTAAAGTGTTCTGAATCGATAAGTACAAAATCTCAAGCTTCGGCATATATTAACCGCATCCGTGAGTTTGTGCGTTCGGGGTGGAGGCAGGGCTATATAGTCTGCCATCATAAGCGAAGTAATCAAATCTCATCATTGTCATTACCGATGTACTTGAAAGATACGTCAGGCCGAAGTGCTCGAAAGCGAGTAAAACGTCTTATATCTTCTACAGTTTGTGGTAGAAATAAAGATTTAGGTCTTACAGATTTTTAATTAAATTATACCCATGTGGGGATCACACCCCATATGGGAGTGATCCCTTTTTTATTGAGAGAGGATCACATGAAAATTATCGAAAAAATCATTAATGCCTTTTTGGTTGTTCAACATAAAAAAATACAGGTTAAAAACATTACATTTTTAGACAATGGGCAGGGCATGTTCTCTGGTATGTCTTTTGATGCTGATGTTTCACTGGAGTTTATGTATGAATCAGCAAAAGCATATAGTTCTTGTTTCTGTGATATTCCCTTTCCAGGTTTTGAAGATGCAAATCTGGAGGAAATTACGAAATTTCAATTAGATGCTTTGAAGCAAAGAAAGAATCATTCTTTCATTGTTAACCATTTGAGGTTTCCTATAGTTTTAAGGGAAGGGTGCAAAATCGAAAGAGGAGAAGTCTATTCAATTTCGAATTGCACTTATAATAAAGAAAGATTGCAGTATCTTTTTTCTCAGGATATTTACGGTAAGTTGTATAATTCCTTAGAGAAAGAATTAAGCTCGTTTTTCTCATTTATCAATGTTGAGGTGCACGAGTTGTTAAAAGATGCTGTATGCTTTGCATTAAAAATCCTGAATAAGATATCTTTGGATACACCTGAAAGACTTATTAAAGCTTTTAATTATCGTGACTGGTATTGTAGTTACGATGTTGAGCTTTTTAGGAAAGGCTTACCTGGTCATATTCTGGAAGAGCTCATTGCTCCAGATATCTTACTTTCAGACCTTAACGGTTGTAGAAAAATACTTAGAAATGCAAAACGATTTCTAAATGGACATACAAAAACCAATTGTGTTTATATTAAATATGAATGGTGGTTGGGGCCTGTGGATACCTCACACTCAGCTAAGTTGATGTCTGACAAAGAAATTAACAACCGAAGTGACTTGAAGAATTTTTCAAAGGTCTTTTTCAAAGAGTGTTTAAGTTCTGGTAAGTCGGAATATGAAAACCATCTTAGTGAAAAAGAACATGCGCTTCGCTACAATTATTAATTAAAATTATTTTCTCCCATAGGGATTTCTCCCTTTGGGAGAAATCCCTCTATTAAGAGGGTATTTAAATGAATGCGATACAAAAGTTAGTTGAATCTATTCTTGTTAAAATGGGTTTTGTTGGCGCTGTAGTGGAAAATATATATTTGGATTCAAAACCATTTCGGCATATTCGATTTGTGGCTGATATTCCAGTAATATCTTTTCTACCTCATTTGGTGAAATATCTTAAGGGCGCAGACCATCTTTACTGTGGTAACGATGATTTGCATCCTCTTTTCATTTATTTTTCCGAAGCGGCTACATTAAAAGCAGGCCCTGTAAATCTCGCGAACTTTCGTTTTGAAGTTTCTATAGCTTCAACTCATTTACGACTGGTCTCAGAGCAGCCTGATTTGCTTATCAAAGGATTTAACCGGGATAATCTAGAATACGTTTATTACCGCTCAGATTTGGCCTCTAAGGATCTTATACTAGGCCTTGTTGAACACGGTTCTCCTTTCATAAAACATCTACATGGACTTATACAAAAGCGAATTTTAAACGAGTTCTCTCTGATTTTTTCTGTTCTTGAAAAGATTTTAGAAAGCGCGAAGCCACAAATTCTTGCTTGCTTCCATAGTGTTGATTATGAAATGAACGTAAAAATAATAGCCGAAGCTATACCTGAAACTGTATCTAATCAGATAGTCACATCTGATTATATAGTTAATTCTATATCAGATGCGGACAAGTTTATAAATCATGTTCGTCGCTATTTAGCAGGCAGGGTAATGAAGAGGCGGATATACGCTGAATTAGATGTTTGTGAAGAAACATCAAATATTTCACTAGTGAACTTAGGATGCTTTACGTCTCCTCTGCTCGTTACGGAATATCAAATGTTTAAGCCACACTCTTCAGGGTTATATCGAAAAGCTATAAACAACTCCTTAAAACAGTTCAAACCAGAAATGCATTTACCTTCTGAAGAACTCTTTTATAATTAATCTAACCCATCCGGGAACTTGCTTCCCGGTGGGAAGCACTTCCTTTTTAGTCATGAGGTAGTGTAAATGTTTAAAGAATCTGACCACGTGGAATTTGTTAGTGCCTTTCTTTATCAAAATTTAGGCCTTAATGTTCCCGCTGACGATATAACCGTTCAATTATCTGATACTTCGTTCGACAAAGTAACCTTTGATTACGATGTAGATATCGATAATTTAAATTGTATGTTGGATCTCTACATATCTGAACTAATAAAGCACAACGCATCTTACTCCGATTCTATTCTTTTGAAACAAAAAATAATTTATTTTCTTGGAGTATTTAAGAATTTCGGATTTTTTACGTTTGATATTCGCGGATATAGTAATACTTTAAGCCCAGTTAAAGTTATTGATATTGTTTCAATGATTATTAATGACTGTGAAGAGTTATCTAAAGCTAATTCTTCTACTGATGCTATAAGAAATCTTTATCTCGATAAAATGAAGGTGGATGGGAAAGTGTTAGTTGCGAAATTTGCACTTAAACAGTTTTTTCATTCCGACTTTGGTGACTTTATCTCATTTGTCGAGAAAAGAATTACAGATTGTCTTAATGAAACTTTAAGGATTATCAAAGCTGTTGAACATGGCTTTGTACGTGTTGGGCAGCATAAGATTAATCGCCGTATTAATGATGACTTAAAGTTATGCATTGATTTCAATACTGATGATTATCCGGCAAATATGCCAGATATATATATTAAGTTTAACGATACATTTGATGGGAACGGGGCGTTATATTGTGACAATGATGCCCTCATATCCCTCTATACCGATGTTGCTTCAATTATCAATGTGCCGGTGATGATGGAAGTAAGATTGATCAATAAAAGAGGGCGTGTTGTCTGTGATTCTTCGCATTCAACTTACGTATCTCTCGAAAGTAATGACCGATACAGAGTAACTGATCGCACATTACTAATAACTGAAGCTTTTGACGATTTTCGTAACGCGTCTCAATGATCCTTTTGCTTCAGTCCAAAAAAGTAACTTTGGTTGGCTGAAGACACTTGTCTATGACAATGTAAAATCTGTCGCTGGCATCTTCTTTTAGCTTAACCAAACTTTTATCTAACCCAGTGGGGAAGTCGCTTCCCTTCTGGGGCACTTCCTCTCAAATTTGAGGTAGTGTATATGACACATTCATCTGATGATAAAAACTATGTCCGAGCAGTTCTGAGCTATCTTGGCATAGATTTTGATGAGGCGGATATAGTATTAAGTGTTTGCCATTGTCAAAGTGACGAGCTTTCTTTTACCTGTAATATCAAAGCTATTGAACTCAAGAATGCTGTTGATTTATATGTCGATAGTATCTCTGAGAATGAAATAGAAGCTTTAAACAGAGAATCTTTAAAATCTCGACTCTGTTACTTTCTTGAGGTGTTTGACGCAGTCTCTGGTCAGTACCTTGAGATTTCAGGAAAACACTTTGCAACTAGCCGTTTTGAATATGATGATGTTTGTAGTGAAGTTCTTAGCATGTCTAATGATGTTTCTCAGTCGAAAGGTTATGACCGGGATGAATATAACAGACTGATGCAGGTTGATGGTCAGGTTATGATTGCCCGTTTTGCTTTGCAACAGTTCTGGGATACTCATTTTATTGGACTAATAACATTTGTATCTGAGTCTATAACATCGAGCCTCTATAAAGCTTATGAAACTTTTAGTGATATAAGTTTGGCTTGCTATAAACTGAGTGAATATTCTTATTCACGCTCTATCAACAGTGAATTGACCCTTAATATTTCACTTAAAGAAAATGACTTCTGTGAGGACCTATCTGATTGCTATATGGAAGATGAGGCTTTACCTTCTGGTAGGGTAATTTCTCGACGCAACAATGACTCCATAATAAGTATTTATGAGAGCTATGCTGCGGCTTCTTATATTCCGATGATTGCATCTTTGGAAGTCGTTGATGAATACGGCGAAGTGGTTACTGACCTCTGCCATACCGTTTATGTTTCAGAGTTAACCGGTGGGCGGATTAAAATCCACGACCGTAATGACTTAGTATCTGAAGTTTTCGATAACCTAAGAAATTTAAATCTTGCAGTTGGAGATTCAGTTTCACAAGCTGCTTGATTCTTTCCCTGATTTTGATTTTTTCTCACATACTCTTATGGCACGGTTTCCGTGCCTTTTTTTTGCCTCGCTTACAAGCGTCTACTCCTCTTCTACCTATCCCACCTTACATCACCACTTAAAATCTATCTTTCTAATTCCATTATCCTTTTCGTAGCCTCTAATGCTCTGGTATGAACATACTCTTTAAACTCAAAAAAGTGCTATTAACGAAAAAAAATCCCTAAAGAGATTTGTATACTGTTCTCAACCAAGGAGAGCTCATGAATGAACTAAAATCCAAAAACGAGAACAGTACCAAAAGCAACTTTCCCCCGGTTGATAATCAGTTTTGCTTTTACCATGTTGATTTCAGCATAGAACGACTACTTTCAACGGCCGAGGATCTCCAGTTTGAGTACATCTTCCAGAAACCTGGAAGTGAAGTAAGAAAGGATTTGGTTGAGCGATTCGAACGTGGAGAGCGCTTTGTTACAGCTTCACACTGTGACAATTTCTGTGAAATCCTTGGTTGTCAAGGCCATCAGGAAAATGCATAAACCCATAAACCTACATTTCCACTTTTAAGGATGTTCACTAAAGAATGATTGGAGAAAGTATTTTTGACTGGGTAATTTACGGAATATCCATTTTGATATTTGCCTCAGCACTAATTGAAGGAAAGACAACTCGCTACCCAGCACTTTTTTTCTATGGGAGTTTAATTTTAATGTTAATCCTGATAGTTGCTGGAGGCCTTAACTGGTGGTTCTACAGGTCAAAATATGGCGCAGTAATCGTTATCTTCACAGTGGTCTCTTTACTGATGACTCGATTCCGCCTGGTCATATATAAATTAAGATTAAGAAAGTTAGTTTCAGAAATCAGATTTCGTATAAAAACGGGTTTTCGTATAATTCTTGTTTTGTCGGATAATGAGGATGAGCGTAATGTTCTGCTGTCTATGCTTAGCAACGTATTGCCAGAGCAAACGCTTATTCACACGCGTGATGCTCTCGGACCTCATTCAGAGCCTATCCTAAAAGCTCTTGAGCTACATCATCAACAGGGAACAGGTTACATACTCGTCTGTGAACAACAAATCTCAGCGCGTACGTGGTTGAGTATCGTAGAAAATGGGAAACCTGATACATCTATAGCTGTTAATTTTCATTCGATCCCAGAAATGGAGTGATTTTTCAATGAGTAGAACCGTTTCACAAAGTGTCACAGAAGATTGTCTTTTTGATACCCGCACACAAGTCAGATTACAACTAAGTCGAAGCGTTCATAAAACGCTGGCATCTGCTAAAGAAATTTTACAGGGAAGGGGGGTTGATTCGGTCTCTATTGAAGATCTTGTGCGAGCCTGTCTTGAAGAGAACCAGCCAATTGATCTAGCCTCACTTTACCTTGAAAATCTCTTAAAACAGAAAGGTACCAGCATTTGCGATTTTTAGTGTTTTCAAACCTATTAGATAAAATGCCGGTTGTGTTTATATAACATCAATAATTTCATGCAACAGGTAAAACATGAGTACTCAAAAGCAACTTTCCAGAACTACCGGCACTGAACGTATGTTTAAGGAAGAGCTGGCGTTATCCTTAATTTGTTGGGTTTTCACCAGTCCTTTTACCAACTGGACCGATAAAGTCTTCAGTGGTATTGAAGTTCCGTCTGAAGGACCGTCATCATTACGGGGTGAGACAGAAAAATTCTTTCGTTTTGTCGTTAATGAAGAAGGCTACGACGCAGGAAGGGCTGCTATTGGTCTTGACCTATGTTGTTTTTCACTTCCGTTGTGTTTGTTCCCGGACGCTGCCCTGTCTGAGGAAGAGGTTATGAGTAAGTTAACCGGAGAAGTTATCCATGGAATTCTTCTTTCCTTACCTGAGTTTATTGATATGCCAGAAGTGCTCGCTTACCAGGTCAGGGATGAAATTCTTGCTTTTAACACTCGCTGTGGAGACGGGATCTTTCATGGTTGGAACACGGCTTCAGAATTGTGGAAGTTTGAAATCTTTCCCCGCACCACCATCATGATGCAGCATACTTCGGCAATACATTAAAATTAGGCGGGGCAGAATGCATAAAAAACTTTTTCTTCTCGAATGGAAACCCTGTCAGAGCCGCGTATGGGCCGGTTGGATGGCCCTGTGGTTGACTATCAGTTTTCTGATGTTATCTGCCTTGCTTATGACAGATCATCTCCTGAACAAAGTCATCCTGCCGCCAACATGGTTGTTGATCTGGTTTTCGCCAATGCTGGGGTTTTTGATAAAAGTTCGCGTCGTCGAAACTCAACATTTCCTGGAGCATGACCTCTGTGTTGCAGGTTTCTCTTTTTACCGCTGGAAGAGGTTAGTTTCTCCCGGGCTTTGGTCAGTTGACTGTATAAATGGTCGTTTTCGCCTCAATCGGATCACCCAGGTGGGTAAGACTATCCACTATCCATGGCGTCTCCATTATCATCCTTTGTTCATGAGCCCTATCGAACATAAATCGCATGCTGTGAAAGCTGTTTCAAAATGACTTCTTTAGAGGTTTACATGACATTTATGTTCTGCAAGGTCAGCCTGGGCAGCAAAATTGATTGGAAATAACATGAGCCTGGAGAAACGTATGAGTTATGACGATTTGCCCTATTTTCGTGACCAGATTCTGGAACGCATCGACTCGCTCAAGTGTTTTCTTTCGAACACCCCCCCGATGATGGCAAACCTGATGACTGTCTCCACCGTATCTAGAACAGAAGAGCGCTTGAAGCAGGTTAAACCCATCAGGGTTAGTATTAAAGACGATGCTTCGGTTGAGGAAATTATTCAGGCACTTACTGACATCTGTGTGGATGACATAGAGTCATTAAGTCATGATTCCACCAAAGTAACCACTAAATACCCGGGTCTAATCATTGTCCCCGAAAGAGCAGATCTTCTCGAAAGCTTGATCACTTCTATAAACGAAGCAAAAAATGATTTTGCTGCGGCAATGAGGCGTATCGATAATAAAAAGAATGTCCGTTTTGATAAAGTGCACAAGAAGCTCCCGGGCCTTGTCGCTATGCACTCAACAAGAAATATCCTTTTCATCAAGTCCCAGCTTAAAAAAGTTACTTTTTCATGGCGGCTAAACCGAAACCAGGAAGTTAAAACAGCAGAGCAACTTGTGAGTTTGTTGGAGCGCAGGAGAGCCTCAGAAGTAAAAAATGTAGCAACTACCAATTTGAATGTCGTGTCTAATATCGATAAGGCTTTACACCGTCTTGAATTTCACCCACTGAAGCAGGGCGAATCTTATCGCCTTTGTCGAACTAACTCTTTCCCTGTTCCGATTGCTCACATTTTTGCATTTAGGCCTGAAGGGCAGGAACGAAACGGGAATAAATATGCTGAGACTGATTATTCAGTAGTAAAAGCATCCTTGCCCATTTTCGCAGCAGGCAACATACCTCAATTAAAAACGCTCTCTGACTGGGCTCCTGAAAACAGCCAGGGTCCGTCCAACCAACGGAAGCTGAGCCTGAAATATACAGAACTCGTGCCGGGGGCTGAGCTGGGCATTTTCATTGTCAGCCCCGAAAATTAAGGAACAACAATGCAATGGATTTCCACAGCCAGCCAGAAAATCGATGAGCGTCTCTATCGTGTCTGCGTCTGGGTAAAAAAATATCACGCTGATGCGATTAACCGCGTTGTGCTAACCGTTGATCTAAGTAAAGCCCGACATGACCCTGACGAGGACCAGGTAAGAGCAGAGCTGCTGTGCGGCCATTATTTTTTGCTTCGTAAGGAAAACGCTTCGAACTCTGCGCCTGACGATCAAAAGTTTGCTTTCCTGCCTGACGGGCGCAATCTGTGTTGGCAGACCGCAACCCCGGTGCTTCAGCATCTCCTACTCAATAAAAACGTTCCTGAGTCGCTGAGGTTGCTTACGGACTACATACATATGCGTCTGGCCAGGCTGACAATGGTACCTATGTCCGGAACCATCATGAACGAGGCTCTGCTGGACAGCATCAGCTGGGTTAAGGTGGATTTGACCTACTTCTGGCAGTACGAACAGCTCAGCTCTCATCTGGGACCCATCCAGATAACCCACAAGGCACTTGTACGCTTCGGGCACCTGGCAAAGAATGATGAAAACTCCAGTGCCATAAGAATTCTGCGTCAGCGTCTGTCTTCAGAATTCTTACAAGAATTTCAGATGGCTGAGGATGAGCTAAAGCGCAAACAGTCGTTGATGGGCACCATGGACGTGAAAATGCTGTTTCATGCTCATTACCCCAGCCAGAAGATGCTGGTGGCTCGATATAAAAATGGTTGGGTAATGGTGGATTGTTTTCTGTTTCACCATACCAAACCTAAGAAAAAAGCAAAAAACAAAACTACTGTGGCTAAGCCTCAACTTAAACAGACTAAAAGAGAAGGGAGTGAAAATGGAACTGGGCATTATGGTGTGCATCGTGTTGTTACTCTCAGTGGCGGCGGCGTGGATCAGTAATAAGACAGTTGATTTGCTCGAAAGATTCTATTTCAAGCGTCCGCTGAGCATGGAGTACGCGGCATGGCTACGTGTAATGTGTGCAGGCTTGTTATTAGTTTTTATTCAGGTTGCTCCCCAATTTACACTCCTGTATACCCTTAAACTTGTCACGCTTATTAATCTTGGAATCCAGACAATGAAATTAAATGGCGTGTACAAATATAAAAGGACGGGAATTTTGCCTCCGGGAGGGGCACTCTCTAATCTCACCAGACTTAACCCGTTCAAGAAAAAATAAAGTTATGCGCCCGTGAGGGCGCTATTCATCAAAGGCATTTCGCATAAGCTTGATCATGGCTTTTTTACCAGCTTCAATATTGCGAATGTAGCGCATAACCATTTCTTCATTCGACCAGTTCCCCATTTCCATAATCTGTGGTAGCGAGTAACCTTCAATATCCAGCTGTATCGCACCGCCTACACGAACGCTGTGCCCTGTCCAGTAACGGGTTTTAGTCTCATTTGGATAAAGCTCATTCCACATTTCTTTAAATGCCCGTAAAAGGGAATTTTTGCTGAGCATACCGGCATCGTCCACAGTGTCTTCCTCATCTTCATCGTTCAGAAGACTTTGTTTAGCACGGTAGGGCAGGTTATGCCGTTTAAGAAGCTCAGATAGCTCATTCCCTTTACTCCGAAGCTTCCAGCCGGGTGGCATATAGCCTGTATCATGGAAATTTACGGCCTGGAAAAGGTATTCATCCGGATGACTGTGCTGATCCATTTTCACAAGGTTCATCAATCTCAAGAGGCAGTTAGTTAACTGACGTGTCAGCCGGTAGGTAAGAAGTGTACTGATGTTCGTTTTTGTACGGTATACCGTCAGGTTAAATTCACCGGTCATACTATCCAGAGACAGATCTTTCAGACGTATACGGCGAATTTCGGATGAACGGAGCAGTGTTTCAAAGCCTGTCCAGATCAGGCACAGGTCACGAAGCTTACGAACTGAGTTTGTAGTACTGCGTAACTTTATCAGAGCCTTGAGATCGCCAATAAGAAAGGGAGTTGCCTGTTTAGTCGTCTTTCGCTTCCGGGCTTCCGATTGTTTTAAGGCTTCCAGCATGTACCATGCTTCAGACGTAATAATCCCGGGCAGGTTAAGCCCTTTTTTATGGATACTGTTTAAGGCCTGAAGACAGCTGTTTATGCTGCTTCGTGACAATTTGCCTTCAAGATGCCCCATAAACGCCAGCAGAGCTTCCTCAGACACGGGGAGCGAACTTACTGGCCAGTCTGTATGCAACCGGGCATTCGCCTGATACCATTCGTTCCATACTCGTAGCCAGTGCAGATAGGTTTTAGCTGTGTTGTATCTCAGATGGGAAAAGTAACGGATCAAGCGTGAAAGCTGTTTATCATGGTTGCCGAACGTTTCCAGCTGCTGATGCAATTCGCTTTCCGAAAACTGTCTGATCACTGATTGATTCTTCATCCTGCTCACCGGGATACACTGGTTTTATTTACAGTCATTTTAGCACTCATGTACCTGGTTATGAACAGGGTGGAAACAACGAAAAAGGTTGTGAAATCGTTAGGCTTAAGTGAAAAATGATATTAAGATTATCCCTGGCCAGTTGAGGCCTGTCTAAAGAAGGTTGATTATGTCTGACACAAAGCAGTCTTATTTAATGAAATTCCGTAAGTGTAGTTCGTTCGAAACGCTCGAAAAAGTATTTGAAAGGTTATGTGAAAAAAACTCGGGTGTCGCCTCTCTTGAAATTTCTGGTGCTTATGATCATCGTAAAGCTGAACTGACAATGAAAAAGTTATATGACAAAGTTCCTGCGAGTGTGTGGACCTTTGTTCGCGAGTAATTATTGATATTGGCACAACAAAAAGACTGTGTCTGGATTTGAAAATAGTTTATGCCCCTTTCGGGGCTAAAGGCACTGTAATAGCCTGTCTTTTTAACTTTCTTATTAAGTTCGGAGAAAGACTTTAATCATAAGCCAAGCCCACTGCTAAATACATCCGATATTCTCCTTAATTTTAGAAGTTGTGATAAAAGTTACTTTACCTAAACTTCTCTCTCCATATTTGTAAGGCTCTCATTTGATTCTTGTCAAACATTAATCTGGAAAACTAAAAAATCATTTCTTTTAATTCGTTTTACAGAAATCCTCCTCCGTTATTTCGGATATAGTTTGAATAATTATCAAAAACGGGGTGCAGCCATGCGTAAGAGTTACACATTTGGTATTCCATTTGGACTCCAGAGAGAATCAGGACTCTTTTTAGATATTACAGAGGTCAGCCGGGGTATCGACTGTAACTGCATCTGCCCCGCTTGCAAAACTGATCTGTTAGCAAAGCAGGGGGAGGTCAAGCTTTGGCATTTCTCACACAGTACTGCTGTAGCCGGTGACTGTGATGGTCTGATGGAAGCCATCCGGGGAAAAATTATTGAAGTCATCAACGAGCACCAGGTTCTTGGTTTCCCAAATCTTCTCGCTGGCGACGATGGTGGGCCGGTTTCACTGAATGAGGTTATTGGAAGCGGCAGTATGTTCGGAGGCACAGCTGATCTGTTCGTAAAGGTTAATGATTTATGTGTGGCCGTCTTTCTGGACAGGGATCGTAGCATTTCTGCGAAGTTAACCTTTGACCACCTTCATCCTTCCGAAAGAGTTGCCGCATTGCGTATCGATCTTCCAGATATTGAATATGAAATCAGTCAGGTGCAGCTCGGGCGACGTAAAACAACATACAGTGAGTGCATTGAAAGCCTGATCATTGATGAGACCAGTTCCCGGGAATGGCTATATCATCCATTAATGCATGAACTTGAATCTGAACCTCTTCAGGAGTATCGGGGACGGGAGCCTTCAGAGGAAGGGCCTCTTCTTCAGCGCCTTGCTGACTGTAAGATGAAATTGCCTGATATCCTTCCGGGCAGTCATAACGCGTTAGTCAGGTTACAGCAGGATACGATTGTATGTCTGTGTAGGTTAACGGTTCGGGCTTATGACATCGCTCAGACCGATGAATTTCCTTTGTTCCTTCGCTATTTCAGGTTGCACTGCCTGGAAAACAGCGAACATGTCAGTTACGAAAGACTGATCTGCTGGCAGGAAATGATTTCAAAAACCCAGGAAGGCCAGTCCTTGACACAAAACGAACTTGAATATCTTCATGAGATTGTCCGCATCGCCTTATACAATCACCGGCTTAACAATGTCAGTATTTCAGATGTTAAAAACCATGACACAGGAAAGGAGAGCGGCAGGGTAGAGCCACAAAACTATTCACTCTTATAAATAAATTGGGCTTTGCGCATTAAACCCTTGCCGCAGGAGGTGTACCGCATATCCGGCACAGACAGTCAGTTTTTCTGGCAGCTTAAATTTGACACAGCTTAATATAGTGATTCATTAAACAGGTTCAGTATGCTGCCAGAACGTTTTAGTCGTTATGGGCGTCCGTTAGTTTTCTACTAACTGAACGACGACCAGCCTGCCGCCTTCCTCCTTTGACAGAACAAACTGAGCGTTATTCGTCAGTTCAATTTTTTCCCCAATGGCAATCTGTCGTTTATCCGGTAATGACATAAGCCCATTTATGCCTTCATTTACTAACCACCACTGATCGTTATGGAAAACAAAATACCCAACTCGTTTCCTTTGCAAATCGGTTGTACGCTCATTTGGCGCAATGAGGCGATTCACATGCCACGCATAGATTGACTGCCCGCTCCACACCATCAACCGGTGGTCGTCAGGACGATAACTGCCTTCCTTTCGGGAAGAATATAAATTTAGAACCGGTAATTTACCCTTGTATGGCGTACCGCAGTAGGGACAAACCGGCTTTGTCTTACCCGAGAAAACGTACCATTTCTGTTCACACGCCTTGTTCTGGCAGGGCTGTATCAGATCGACTGTTTTAACCAGGGCGCTTTCCCACTCATCGGCGGTCGGGCGTTTAGTGGCATCGTGTAAGCCATCTATAAAGGCGCGCTCAAACAAAGGTGTCAGATAAGGGCCCATGATGGTGTAAGGAATTTTCTCCGGGTCAGCCCAGGGCAGTGAAAAGGACGATAGCTGACTGACTTTGACTGCATTGCTTTTGTCTGTCGGATGTTCAATGAAGAGTGCCTTCTCACCCATAGATAAGGTCTCATCACGTACTTCATCCGACATGTCATGTATTTTTCCGCCACGTAGCGGATGACGGAAGAACAGATACATGTAGATAAGCACCGACAGCGCATGACGGTCAGTAGTAATGCTTGGCAATACGCGGTTCGGATCCTCTTTGGAAAGATGACTGGTTTTCACCACTTCCGGAGCGATAAAATCCGGGGTGCCCACCACGTCGGGAGGATACTTTCCAGGGACAACCAGGCCGTCTACGTCAATGATGCAGGCATGTCCCATTTCTGGATCGATAAGCACGTTTTTATAGCTTAGATCGCTGTGACAGAGACCTGCCGCATGCATCCTTCTGACGGCTCTTGTCAGCAGCAGACAGACCTTGAGATAGGTAAGCGTATTGCCTCGTTCACGTGGGTCGAGAAATTTGTTCTGGTTGCTGGCGCTGGCAAACCATTTGCCTTCCTTTTCACGACCTTTTATGCCAAGAAAATCATCGTTTTTAGAGCCGTATTTAAAGAAAAAGTAGCTTTTGTAGGTTGGAACCACGATGCCGATTTTATGCCCATGCTCAACAACATGGGTCGGCCAGCAAAACAGGTCCTTCCAGTATTCACCTCCGGACTGGCCAAAAATGTTTTGCCTGTAGCGTCCGGTGATCATATCAATCCGATCCCGGGCCTGCTCGTTCTGCGGTTTATGATAAAAAGCGACGACGTATGATTTATCAGGCGAAAAGTAAACATCCTTCATCGAGCCCGAACCAATTACCTCGTCAACATACTGGACTGTTTCGCCGTCCTTTGTTTTGCACGTAACGATATTTGCCATATTGATCACCGAAAAAGCGTATCCCTTACCACAACACCGCAATAGTGCGGTCATCATGGTTCCCTGTGGAGAAAAAGTTAAGCCAGTCGCCTAACCTCTCAGGCGCAATACTGGCGTCTGTAAGGACAGGGTTGAGCTCATCAACGAGACGGGTCCATTTTTCGTCACTGCGAAGCCCATTATCCGTCTCAAACAGAGGGTCTGAGACGCCGTCTGTCATGAGGATCAAGTGAGATACATCATTCCATTTACCCACGCTGATGCGGCCGCTAAACGAGGGGTCTGCGATAATGCTCTGGTCAAGGAAACGGGTTTGTCCTGCGTATTCTCCGCTATCGGGATTTCCCAGTATCCTGACTTTACCGGAAGGGCTGTATGCACCTATCGCACCATCACCAAGCCAGAATGCAGCCGCAAACAGCTCGTTATCAGTTCGTAGCGCTACAGTTGCCAGAAGGGTTGTTGAATAGGATTTCACAGGTTGTTCTGCACAAATGGCTTCGTTCTGGATACTGTTGACCGCGAGCGTAGCTGCCTGTTTAAAATGATGAAGCATGGCGTTTATTGTTGCCTGCTGATCGCTCCCTTCCCACGCCGTGATGTGCTGCTTTAAATGGACGCCTTTCACACCACTGAGCTGATTTAAAAGGTAATCGCCAGCCGTTTTGACTGCAATCCGGGAGCCTTCCCGGGAATTTACCGCACTACCGGCTCCGTCTGCGACCAGCATGACAGACCATCCTGTTTCCTGGCAGTGGTTGATGTAGAAGTCGTCATCTCTGAAGCTTCCGGCATGCTCATGAGAGCGTCCCCGGCGACTGGCGGCAGCAATACGTATATCACCCCTGACCAGGCCAGCAGCGTCCAGATGGGACTTAGGGTAGGGAGCGTCTGCTGGTGGCTCTACCACCTTCCACAGGCTTCTCGGATCGGGATTGATTATAAATAGCTGTTTTGTTTCACATTCGTCGTGCGACGTGCATGACCAGATTACTGAAAGCTCTATATCGCCGCTTTCGGTGGGAGTACCTGTCAGCAACTCCTGTTCTTTGTCAAAAGACAGGCCAATGTTCCGGGGAAAGACAACGTCCCTGACAGTAGCCTGCTGGCCCTCACCCAGAACGATAGCAACCGGCGAAGAGAAACGTTCGCCTGCGCGGGCGTTGGGGATCGTTATTTTAGCTCTCGGGGGAACGGCAGGTGGCACAGCTAAGCTGGCCCGCTGCTGGCCTGTCGGTATCTGCCCGGGTTTTAATACCAGGGAAGACAGGTTTTCGTCTTCCCTCTGTGCTGGTTTATCAAATTCGTAATAAGGCATCAGCTTCCAGAACGGAGGATGAGGCTCATTTTCTGGCAGGGGTTGCAGTGCTGATGTATCGGTAGCGTCAATGCCCGGGTTATCAGCAACACTTACGACCGTTTGTTGCTGATCGGAAAGACTGGATGCTGACGAGGCGGCAATCTCTGCGTCGTTATCACCTTCGCTAACCCGCGCAGATAAACCCTGTGCAAGGCTCTCAATCCGCTCTTTAAGCCGCATAATTTCTTCGGTAAGGGATGGGTCCTGCGATAGAAGTAAAAGCCGCTCACCTTCAACAGGGTGGCCCAGCTCAGACAGAACTAAGCGGATAATCTTCTCTTCAAGTAAAGCATTTTGCGACATCAACCTCTCCCTCTGTTTACGTCGAAGTTAGTGTTTCCGCCATCATTGCTGAATGACAGGCCTGTTTCACACCACGGGCAGATCACGTCATCCGGGCCGTCAATACACAGCAACTTTCCGCATGAGCACAGGGCAAACGCACTGGCATTACCGCAGTGGGGGCAACCCGGTACGCCATGCAGTTCGCTGGTATTTACCTGCAAACCGGTAGCGGTGGCATCTGACCACGCAAAATAGTCCTCATCGATGGGATAGCATCCGGCAATATTAAAGCTGTTCAGGTTCAGACTGAAATCGAGCCCGGAAACCCTTGCTGGTGGCCGTTCATACTTCATCAGGTACGGACGACGGGTCTTGCTGCAACGGCCGGTAAGCGTAACGCAGTTTTCGTCGTACGCTTTTACTGGCTCGTCCTTGGCCAGCCGGACTATGTATTCAGTCTGGCTGAGCTCAGGTTGTTTGTCGTCCCCGACGCTGCGGCTGTGCGCCGTAACCGAGGCCGTGATCCATTTGATGAAGCGGGTAAAGTCCCCTTCCTGAGATTCGGTGAACAGCATGACATTCTCTGTCAGTTGCCGCAGGATATTCAGGTCCGCTGACGGCCCCAGGCCAACGGCAATGAGATTCACTTTACTCGCGTAGTGATCCTTCCAGCGCTTCACTTCTGCGGTTGTGTCGTCAGTCGGACGTCCGTCGGTAAGGAGATACACGACGGGTTTCCAGTCGCCTTTAGCCTCATGAGTGGTTTTTCTGACCTGGGTATCAATTTGCACGGTCAGCTCACGCAATGCAGCTCCAAGGCTCGTACCGCCGCCAACGGGAAGGCGGGGAGGGTAGAACGAGGCAATTTCGTGAAGAGGTACAATCGTACGGGCTACACCGGCAAATGCGATTACCGAGACCCAGGCTGTTTCAAGTGCGTGTGGATCCTTTCTTAAATCTCCGACGATCATTTGCAGACCATCAGTCATTTTTTTCAGGTTTTCACCAATCATGGACTCTGAACAGTCCAGGACAAAAAACACGGGAAGGCGTCTCATAATTTTCCTCGTACGGCTGGTACGGCCAGCAGAAAACGTTGCTGTACAGAAAGGTGCTGCCCGGAAACAGCACCTTTCTGTCTGTCAGAGCACCAGCTGGATTTCTGGTGGAGGAGGGGGAAGGGTATCAGTTCCGTTATTAATCCCCGCGCTTGTGCTGCCGGAAGACACGCTGGCCGATACCCATTTAAAGAAACCTGCAAACGCGGTTGAATCTAGCGTCTCCAGAGACACAACCTTATCGGTGAGCTGTTTTAAGTGCTCATGGCCTGCTTTAGGACCAACGGCGCAGGCAATGATGGATCCGAATCCCCGGCCGCGAATCGCTTTTACCGCTTCACCGTACGCCAGGGCATCAGAAGGGGTTCCATCAGTCATCAGGAATACCAGAGGACGCCAGTCTCCTTTGGTATCACCATCTGAGCGACGTACATCCCGTTCAACACACTGCATCAGACATTCAAGGGCAGCACCGGTGAACGTCCCGCCTGCGCTTGGCACAACGATGTCAGAAAACTGGAAGTCTTCCAGCGGCGTGAGAGGAATGAACTCACGCGCCTCATTGTCATAGGTGATAATGGAGATATGAACGCTTTCGAGGGCGTAGGGATCCTGGCGAAGAGCGCTAAGCATCGCCTGAATTCCAACGTTAACGGAATGGATTGACTCACCGCGCATCGAGCCGGATGTGTCGATAACAAGGTAAACAGGCAGGCGGCGCATCACATGTAATTCCTCAGGTGCGAGACAAACGAATCTGATTCTGAAGGCTCACCAATTGCCCTGAGTTTCCAGCCTGTAGCCTCGCGTATCAGCTCGGCAAAGACCATGGAGCGCTGGCTGGCGAAGGCGGGTCCGCCAGAAAGATCGAATCGTGCCATTTCAATATTACGGGCATCTACTGCCCGGATGAAGGCATTCTGAACTTTACCAAAGTGCTGCTGGAGCTTTTCACCATTGTAGATCTGAACGATGAACACAATTTTCTCGTACTGAGCGTCAAGGGAATTCAGGCGCACAATAATTTGCTCATCGTCACCGTCACCGGCTCCGGTTCGGTTATCGCCCGTCAGCCAGATATTGCCTGACTTATGGCGAAGGCTGTTGAAAAAGATGATATCGCCATTCACAAGCGTTGGTTTACCATTTTCCACATTGCCGAGATCGGTCACCTTTCCGGCTGAATTACACAGGAAAGCGATCACATCAAGGTCGTATTCTTCTTCTTTTTTACCAAAGATCCCGCCGAGAAAACCTTTCTTTTCCTCATTAATATCCCAACCGAGGCCGATAGTAACGGACGAGAGATCGTATTCATTTTTTTTCAGGCTTACGCCCTGGCCTTTGCTCAGACTGACAGACATGATATCCCCTTAATCAATAAAATTATAAGACCACATTTACTTCTGGCGGCGGCGGTGGCAGGTCTTCAAGACCGATCACTTCTTTTTTGCTGGACTCCACTTTCTGACTGCCTACCGAAATGCTCGCACTGACCCATTTAAAGAAAGCTTTAATCGTCGAACTGTCAGCTGTATCGAGCTGAACCACGATTTCAGTGATTTCTTTGAGGACGCTGGTATCGGCATCATGCCCGGCTGCACATGCCACAACAACGCCGGTTCTGGCCGCTTTAAAGTCATTCAGGCCTTTACGCCAGTCATCATTCGGACTTCCATCCGTCATCAGGAATACAAGGGGACGCCAGTCACCTTTAGTGTCAGCCGTCGTTTTCTGTACTTCTTTGGCAATGGAGCTGGCCGTGAGGGAAAGCGCTTCGCCAAGAGACGTGGTGCCGCTGGCTGTTAGTGCTGGCATCTGGAAACTCAGGAGGTCTGTCAGGGGGACTGCCTGTCGGGCTGAAGAATCAAAGGTGATCACTGACACGTGAGCCGTTTCGAGTGCATACGGATCCTGTTTCAGCGTGGTAAGCAGCGTCTGAACGCCATTTTTAACCGCTTCGATAGGCTCTCCGTGCATAGAGCCGGACGTGTCGAGTAGCAGATATACGGGTAAGCGTCTCAAATGTAATTCCTTCTTAAGAGATCGGAAGAGGAGAGTAGTTTCAGGAAGAGGCCAGGGTTTGTTGATTTGATAAAACGGCACGACATCTGTCGGGTGGAGATTAAATACTCAGAAGCGGCATTAAAGAAATAAGTTAACCACCATAGAATTACCGACATGTGAATGGCCTCTTATCAACAGAAAAATAATTCAGACCGGACTGGAATATAAGATTTCTGAAAAAACTCGGACAAATAAACTGTCTTATGTATGAAATTCATCATACATCACAGATCTGCATGAATGGAGTGTAAAACGCCCAAAGATTGATGTGTAGCACAAGAGGATGTCAAGACACCAGGTTTTGTAGTCAGTAAGGCGCTGCTGGCATTGCGGGAGGAGAATAGATCAAAACTACGTCACGCCAATACAGAGGTAAAATATGACAAAACCGGGGTTTTCACCCCGGTCTGAGATTTAGCGTCAGGACTTTTTAGCGCTGTATTCTTTTATCAGTTCGTCAACGGAGTGCAGAGCCAGCTTCTCTACCGCTTCACTTCGGGTCGAGCCACTCAGCGCAGCCAGACGGTCAATTTTTCTTAAGATCCGCATGCGTAGCGATAAGGACACGGCTGTTTTTTTATCCTTATCGAGTACGACCTTCCCTGTAGACTCACCGGTTTTCAGTTCAGCATTCTGTGCGAGCGCTTCATTCATCCGGCGAAGGGTCTTTTTATCCAGCTGGCCCGGATTAACGAGATGGTAGGAATGACCTGCCTTGCTGTATTTGATCTCCGCAGAATATGACTCGCGTAGCTCTTTGAGGGCCCGGGTTAATGTCGGCTCTGAGCATTCCAGACTGGTTATAATGTCGGCAGCGGAAACGGGCTTGCCGGTGCCCAGTAAGTTGGCAAGCTTAAAAATCCGGGCCTGTCTGGTATTTAATTGCATCGTAAGATTTAGCCTGCTTAAAGGGTTAGTGGTTCAATAGGCTGAAAAATGAAGGTACTGCTCATCTTTCGAATAACCGGGTGATCGCCTAACGCTTCAACCGGATCAATGTGTTCTATGCCTGCAAAATTTACTGACGACATCTGGCTGCGAGTGCATTTGCAGGACAGGATATACTCATCCTCCAGATAGCCGGTCCGCTTACTGACCCGTTGCGTAAAGCCTGACACAATCACGTTGTCGAAAGGTAGCGTATGTAAAACGATACCGACCAGGCGGAACAAGCAGCCATGGACGTGGCGGGCATAGTTTTCGCGTACGGCTTTTTGCGTCATGGCTTTTTCCGTCAGCTCCGTGCCCCGGGCATTAACGCCGTAAATCTTATCAGGGAAATCTTCAATCTCAGCTAAATCAACGTCCAGCAGGACTGCTGATAGCTCCGGCTTTACTTCAAATGCAACAATCGTTTCACGCGGCCATTCAGTTTCTGCCAGCACACCCGCCAGGTATGATTCGAAAAACGCGGCGTCTGTCCGGAACTGCTGCCGGGCATCTGCCTGAGCCGTGGCGAGCCGTTTTTCATGTTCTTCTGCTTCAAACTTCCAGTTTGCATACTGTTCGGCCCAGGCCGTCCGTTGTTGCTGGTACCGGTGCTGTCGAAGGGTATTCTCACGCTCCACATCAATCAGCTCCTGCTGCCACCGGCGAAGATTTTCGGCGTGGCGCTCAGCTTTAGCTGATTCCGATTCAAACCATTTACCCAGAAAACTAATGCCTTCGCTCTCGGCAGGCTTTTCCGGCAATGCAAGGTAGTCTGGCTTTTCTGGACGCACCGGTGCCGGAACCTGAAAAGGCGACGTTCTGTTATGCAGGTATACTGCTTCCAGCTCTGCCCAGCTGATGCCTGTTTTTGGATCCGGCGTCAGCTCGTGAATATTACGGATTGCGGTTACCGCTGACATGAGTTCAGCGGCTTCCTGCTCAAGCGCCTGTCTGAGCCCCGGGTCGGTTGCCGTCCGGTTTCCACCTCCGGAACGCGCGGCCCGGTCAAGCCGGGTACGGTAACTCAGCCCGGTACCGGGCAAGCCCAGATTGGCATAGGTCCCCCGGCTACCAAAAGAAACGGAAGCACCTCTCGGCCCGACACTCAGGCTCGGTGCACCGTTACTCAGGTTGAGGCGAACGCCAGGAATAATGTTGATCGACTTTCTGAACCTGAACCCCATTATGATTTCCTTAATGATGCTGGGTCACGGTAAGTAATCTGATTCCATCAGCGCTTTGCTCGTTCTGTAACCCATAAAAACGAGCTCTGTCCAGAATGCCAGCCGCCCAGCGGCGATGTGTGGCGGGTTCACACATTGCTCCCTGCGACTTAAACACGGCCTGGGTAGAGTTCAGGATCCGCAGAGCGTCAGAATACTCACCCTGAGTGACCATCAGCGCGTTTTGAATGACCTCTATCTGACCCGGGTGAATGGCCGTTTTCCCAACAAGCCCATGTGCCATATCAAGAGCCAGCTCTCTGGCCATAACGGCATGATCGTCAATATGCTCACATACGGGCGCGGTCAGGGCAAAATCACGCGGGCCGAAGACTGAAACGAGCATTTTGATGACGTAGCCCATCGGGCTGTCATACAGCGTCAGGTCCCGGGGGCGGCGAAGCGACACAACGTTCATAAGATCGTTGCCGCCGATTCGAAGCGCAATAATGCGGTCGTGGCAGGGATGTTCCACCAGGCGAGTGGCCAGCTCGCGCATCTGAACCACGTCAAAGACGTCTTCTGTTTCCAGCGTTGGCATCATGCACAGGTGAGTCCCGCCCATGATATCCCACCATTCAGCTAACGAACTGAGGGTAAATTTCGGCAACACAAACCCATCGACAGCGGAAAGATCATAATGCGCTTTTAACCATCTGCCCATTTCGGCATGCCGAGGGCGAATGAACACCAGAGGCCAGTCATTTTTACCCAGGCTACGCATGCTGTTACTGAGCTCGTGCAGCAGGTGCTCCAGATTTTTGAGGGCGATGGGGATGTCTGCTTCACTGACAGCATCCTCCAGGCAAATCACCAGAGAGCGCAAACCCGGGATTTTCCCGTGCAGGACGGCATCAGCAATATCTTCCCGTGTTGCAGGCATGTATAGCGTGGCTCCCAGATTCCAGGGAGAAAGACGATTTTTCATCAGAGTACCTTCTTGATAATGGTTACAGCCCGATACTGGCCGAGGGTTCCCCCCATTTCTGTAACAACTATTCCCTTTTCACGAGCAAGCCCTACAAGCAAGGCAACGTCCGGGTCGTCAATAGAACGCACAAATACATGGTCCGGTACCCGACGTAATACAGCCCGGGTTGCTTCAGCAATACCGGGTTTAATACGATTGACGCTGTCCACTTTAAATTCATCGGCCAGGAACGCGATAACGTCGCGACTTGTCTGCCATAAGACCCGGGCTGACTCCATATTCCAGCTCAGGGTAGCGAGGGATGACGGGGTTAACTTCTTACGGAAATGGGCGACGGTATCGACAAGCATCCGGCTGCATTCGAATTCACTGAGATGCTCGCAAACCATGCACCCATGTAATCCTTCAGAGGACCATACTGACCGGGAGATCAGGCCTGATACCGGCGCACCCATGATGCCAAAAGGAATGAGCCAGTCATCATCACTGGCTGCAAGCCAGGAGCAGCCACAGGGATCGGCCAGGACAACCAGTCGCGGCTGCTCAGGATAGCCCGGGCGATCTTTCAGTGCGCGTACAAGCTCTCCGGTAATTGCGCCTTTACCTGTCCATCCGTCAACAAAGACAATACCGCTGGTACCATGGCGCTCTTCAATGACGTCGAGGGCTGCACCGTCAATTCCACGATCCCGGATAATGCTGATACCGTAATGCCATGAGGTTTTCCCCATGTCACGCAGGGCCTGGTGCAGCATAACGCCGAGCGGCACGCCAGCTCTGACGAGACTGGCCAGTACAATGGGCTCATCACCGAAGCGTTCGGCCAGAGCAATAGCGAGCTGTGTGACTTCTTTTGCAAGTCTCTCTGCGCCCCGATCCAGCGCCCGGTGAAACAAATCAAGATGCCATTGTGTTGGCGCTGGCTCCTGACTGAGCATGTCCGAATAATGTTTCTTCCCTGACTGAATCAGCTCTTCTTTTTGCTCAACCGGCGTCATCTCAATGACTACCGGCTTTAGCAGAAATTCCACGTCACCGGGCTGGTATGAGCCGGTAAATGTGTCATGTGGCTGCATTTTAATTTTCTCCAAAAATTCGCTGTGAAATGGCATCTGCAAACTGACTCTGACGCGGGATGCCAAACCAGCTGCACAGTTTCATAAAACGATGATCGCTCAGGCTGTCGCCCAGACCAATTACGGGGAAGACTCCGCGTTCAGCCCGAAGTTTTTCAAGAAGCCATCTGACTGCCAGCCCTTTCTCAACCGCGGTGGGAAGCCAGGCCACGTTATTACTGTTGCGGTGGATGTAGAAGCCCTCGGTCGGAAACACCGTTTCTATCTCATCTGCAATGGCATTGAGCTCGTCAAGGCGGGTGCTGTCGCGGTGCTTCATCACCATATAAACCGCCGTTTCACCGTATTCGAAGTTCAGCCTTGCCCAGGCATTGATCCCTTTTGCGTCCATCATTTCAGTGATCAGACGCTGCATCGATGTCAGCTTTTCCTGATAGGGAGCCAGCTGGCCGAGCATATGGGCCTTCCACTCCTCGTCGGGTTTGCCTTCTGGCGTGAGAATGACGGCCCCGTGAGTGGTGATTGCCCAGGAGTGGAAAGGGATCCGTACGCGGCTGATTTCTTCAGTTCCCCGTGCGGTAACGGGTATGAGTTCAGCCTGCTCCAGGAGCCAGTCCACCAACATGGACTGTTCTTCCGTCATAAAGCTTCGTGGATTCAGGGTGCGATCAACGGCACCGGTACGGAATGGCTCCAGGGCCAGCTCGTCCACCATTTTACGACGGGTCTGAAAGAGCGTGTCGTCAAGGTCGCTCAGAACAACGGGTTTATTCATAGGTAACAATCTCCACGACGGCCGCAACCTCAGCCAGCGCTTTAAGAAGCTGCGTGTCAATACTTTCTGCGGGTGTCTCAGTACACACAAGAATGCGGTCAAACTGCTGGTGGGCGACGTTATAGACAAAATTGGGGATGCCCAGCCCGTAGTTATCCGTAAAGGAAATGGCGGACTCAATGGCATAACCAACGGCGATAGGGGAGCGGGTGGTCGATCCATAAAATGCCTGTGCTCCGGCAGCTTCGAGCCGTTCAGCAAGCAGGAACGGCTCCCAGACGAATTCCCCGGTCCCGAGAACCAGAATACGTTCCCCCTTGTGGACGGAGACCTCATGGCCGAGATCGGCCGCAGGTGCGAGCATCCCCAGTCGGCCCCAGGACTGTTTTCCCTGGATGTCCCATTCTCCTCGTGAAGTTACGTTGACTTTCGGCATGTCCGGGACAGGTGCATCAGGTAATGGGGTCCATCCCCACTTACCGCTTACAAGAGAAACCGAAGTGACTGGTAAGGTGCTGCGCTCGGACAAGGCTTTGCCACTCCAGTCGGTAAGCGTAACGGCTATAACCTGTTCAATATGTTGAAGCTTGCCGGTATTACGCAGGGCTGAAAGCAGGTTAATAAAGGTATTACCGGTGGTTGCCTCGTCATCAATCAAAACCAGCGTTCGTGCGTTGGTAACACGACGTCTTTTCTCTTCATCATCTGGCAGATAGATCAGATGATCGGTGGCGTGGCTGTGTTCTTCCTTGAACTCGCAAAGCAACGTGCCATCAACCGGGTGACGGGTAGAGGTCAGATAGACAGATTCAGGATGCTGGTGGCGCACTTCATCAAATACACCGGCCCCAAGCCCAACGGCGGTTTCAGCCATACCGATAAACAGTACGGGTCCTGTCAGTGTCGAGGGGAACTGGCTGGCAAGCTGTCTGTAGGCCTGCCGCATGACTGAGGGTGGCACGGGAATGTGCCTGCCGAGTACTTTGCTGACAAACAGAAAGGCGCGTTTCGGGTTACGTCTTTCAGCGATGTCAAACAGGTCATCGAGCGAAACTTCACCCTGGTCGCGGGTTACCTGAATCGTACCGCATGAGAGGGTACGGCGATAAATCATATCTTCGAGGATATCAGACATAAATACGCCTTAATTCAGAAGGTTAGAGAGTGATTCCGGGTATGCAATTACATCCGTAATGGATCTCACCGCAACCGGAGAAAAGGTGTTTTTAGCGCTCTGGCGCACCATATCTTCAGACATCAGACCGAGCTTAAAGGCAGCAAATAACCCAGGAAGGTTCACCCCGCTGTGAAGGGTATAACCCACCCCCCCTGACGGACGCATGTTGGTTTCAAGCAGCACCGGGTTGCCATTCACATCGTTTCGCGTCTGAACATTCACCAGCCCGTCGGCCTTCATAACCCTGGCGCAGTCACACGCCAGTTCCCAGGCGCTTCCTTCGTTTACCAGATACTGGATAACCCCTTCCTTACGGCGTCCCACGGCTGCGAGTATTTCGCCCTTATCCGCGAGGATATCGACGGAAAATTCCGGGCCTGGCAGGTACGGCATCAAAACAAGGGGTTTAAACGACTCAGCAGCTGATGCTGCTGCAATATACTGTTGCGGACTGACCAGACGATGTTCGGGATGATTAAAGACGGCCATAGGCGAAGCACTGTCATCAAAGCGCCAGAATCCCATGCCATAGATACCCGTCACCGGCTTCACGCATACCGGGCTGTCAGTGAACGGCGGGGCCGCGAGGTGTGTTTTTAATTCTGCCAGCGTATTCACCCGCCAGGATGGTACGACCGGGAGACCCTTTTGCTCCATAAACTGAGCAAAAGTAACTTTTTCGTCAGCCAGAGTTAACCAGTCGACGCCCGTTGCACCGGTAGTAAGGGTGGCACCGGTCGATTCAATGGCTGAACGGTGTTCTTCAAACCACTGGCTGTTACGGCCAGTATGAATATGGTGGATGCCGTAGGACTGAATGGTTTCCTGGATAAACTGAAGACGTTTTTGAGGATCTTCAGGTTCAGTCAAAGAATAGTCGGCAACGGAAAGGATTTCATTTCTTTCGTTACGGTGGGAGGCAAAAACGGTAATGGCAAAATTATTTTTTTTTGCAAATGATTTTACCCCCTGAATAATATCTCGCTGGGAGGATAAACCTTCCATAAACCAAATTTTCTTGTTCATTTTTTTTAATTATCCGGAACGCCATGCAAATTTATGATTGAGAAGTGAGTCTATGAGTGTCTAAGCTACATGTCAATCATAATATGATTAATAACTCCTGTGGTTATGGAGTGCGTCAGGTTTTTTGGATTCCTGATAACACATTGATATTTAAATTAAACTTAGAAAATTAACACCCTGAAAAGGATTTCTTTTTGTGTTTTTACAGAAAACTACCAAAATTTCCCTTGTCAGAGAACTTCATCATGATATGATTTTCTTCGTCAGTTACTAAATATACCTTTGATTGTCTCGGTCATTACCATTTTAAGGAATAAAACATGGTTTCATTAGTTAAGAACCAGACGGTATCACTCAGCAAAGAATCATCTGCATTAAGCCAGCTTCATTTCGGTCTCGGTTGGGATCCGGTTAAGAAAAAAGGTCTTCTTGGAGGATTGTTTGGAGGCAACGACTCAATCGATCTCGATGCTGGCTGCGTATTAATGGACAGCACCGGTAAAACAATTGACACCATCTGGTTCCGCAAACTGGAATCCACCTGCGGCGCTGTTGTGCACAGTGGCGATAACCTGACCGGTGAAGGTGACGGTGACGATGAGGTGATTAATGTCAACCTCTCCCGACTGCCTGCAAACGTTGAATACCTGGCGTTTACGGTAAACAGCTTCCGTGGTCAGTCGTTCAATGACGTCGAAAACGCGTTCTGCCGCGTTGTCGATCAAACCGGCAAAGAGCTGGCTCGCTACAAGCTGACTGAGCAGGGCTCACATACCGGGATCGTTATTTCTTCGCTGCGCCGTAATAACGGCAACTGGGACTTTACCGCCCTTGGCCATGCCTGTCGCGGCCGCACAATTGACGATATGCACTCCGATATCGTTTCAGCGGTTATTCGCTAATGAACCTGACGCCGGGGGGCAATGCCCCCGTTCCAGCCCAGGAGTTGCGGGTCCGGATCACCTCGGGCGGCCAGGTGGATGCTTCGGCGTTTCGCCTGTATGCCGACGGGAAGGTGCAGGGTGATGCGGACATGGTGTTTTATGGTCAGCCACGTAACGATGATGGTACCGTCAGCCTGGTCAGTGAAGGCCAGTACTCAACCTTTACTGTCGCGCTCAACCGGCTGAAACCTGATGTCCAGAAAATTGCGTTCACCGTGACCTGTGACGGTGGGCAGACGGCGTCCGGTCTTCGTAATCTTTCCATCGACGTGGAGCAAGGGGCTACCGGCCTGGTTAGCGGCAGTGTCGAACTGAGCGGCCGTCAGGAAGCAGCCTTAATTCTGGGTGAATTTTACCGTCGTAATAATGACTGGAAATTCCGCTTCGTTGCGCAGGGGTTCAACGGTGGACTTAAACCGCTGGCAGAGCATTTCGGCGTAAATATTGCCGACGAACCGGCTCCCGCAGCCCCGACTCCTCCGGTTGTAACCCCTCCGCCAGTTGAGACAAAAATCAGCCTGAGCAAGGTATCGCTGACAAAAGAGAAGCCTGCAATCAGCCTGACCAAACGGGATAACTTCGGTGAAATCCGGATCAACCTGAACTGGCACCGGGGCAGCGGCAAATCAGGCTTTGCAGGCATGTTCGGCTCCAAAGGAATCGACCTGGATCTGGGGGCCTTTGTTGAGCTTCAGGACGGGTATAAATCGGTCATTCAGGCGCTCGGTAATGCATTCGGTGATTATCGCGATGAACCGTATGTTCAGCTCAAGGGCGATGACCGGACGGGTGATGTATCAGACGGCGAGTGGCTGCATATCAATGGACGTGAATGGAAGCATATCCGCGAAGTGCTGATTTACGCCTTTATTTATGAAGGTGTTCCCAGCTGGGACAAGACTGATGGTGTGGTCACCATTCATGTGCCGGATCAACCGCCCATTGAGACCCGCCTGACCGAAGGTGAAAACCGTCGCACATTGTGCGCCATTGCCAGACTCGTAAACGAAAACGGCGCAATTAAAGTCGAGCGAATTAACCAGTACTTCAAAGGCCAGGACGAAATGGACCGGGCATTTGGCTGGGGATTTCGCTGGAGCGCCGGTTCTAAATAACACAGCAACAAAGGAAACAGGTATGAGCTTTTTCGACAAAGTTAAAGGTGCCATTAACTCAGGCCGTGACGAACTGACCCGCCAGGTTGGCCGTTTCAAAAACAAAAAATTCATGCAGGGCACCGTTGCTGTATGTGCCCGTATTGCCGTATCGAGTGACGGCGTAAGTTCGGAAGAAAAGCAGAAAATGATGGGCTTTCTGCGCTCTTCAGAAGAGCTGAAGGTCTTCGATACCAATGAGGTGATTGAGTTCTTCAATAAACTGGTTTCAAGCTTCGATTTCGATGTTGAAATCGGCAAGGGCGAAACCATGAAATACATCCTGGCGCTGAAAGATCAGCCTGAGGCCGCTCAGCTGGCCTTACGTGTTGGTATTGCCGTTGCGAAAAGTGACGGTAACTTCGATCAGGACGAGAAACTGGCCTCCCGCGAGATCGCTATCGCGTTGGGCTTCGACCCGGCTGAATTTGGCCTCTGATCCACATCCCTAAGGGTAAAATATGGTTTCCACACACATCGGCTTCCCGACTGAAACGGTCATTGTTTTTATTGCGCTTTCAGTCGGTGCCATCTTTATTGACCTGTTTATGCACCGTGATGACAAGCCTATTTCGCTGAAGAGTGCGGCGCTCTGGTCCGTATTCTGGGTTGTGGTTGCGATGGCATTTGCCGGTTTCCTCTATATCCACCACGGTGCTGAGGTTGCCAGTCTGTTTGTCACGGGTTATGCGCTGGAGAAAGTGCTGTCGGTCGATAACCTGTTCGTCATGATGGCCATCTTCTCCTGGTTCGCCGTTCCGGATCGTTATCGCCACCGTGTTCTCTACTGGGGGATCATTGGTGCCATTGTCTTCAGGGGCATCTTTGTCGCCATCGGTACGAGCCTGCTGAGTCTGGGGCCGTATGTTGAAGTTGTCTTCGCTATTATCGTTGCCTGGACAGCGGTCATGATGCTTAAAAGCGGTGATGACGATGATGAAATTGAGGATTACTCCCAGCATCTGGCTTACCGCATGGTTAAACGCTTCTTCCCTATCTGGCCGAAGCTCAGAGGGCATGCCTTCCTGCTTAACCAGAAGGAAGTGGATGCTGAACTGGCGAAACCAGAAAACAGCGATGTCACCATTGGCCGTGGTAAAAAAGCGGCGCTGTATGCGACCCCGCTGTTCCTGTGTGTGGCTGTGGTTGAACTCTCGGACGTAATGTTCGCGTTTGACTCGGTACCGGCAATCATTGCCGTCAGTCGTGAACCGCTTATCGTCTATAGTGCCATGATGTTTGCTATCCTGGGCCTGCGTACTCTGTACTTTGTCCTTGAGGCACTGAAACAGTACCTGGTTCATCTGGAGAAGGCCGTTATCGTGCTGCTGTTCTTCATCGCGGCAAAACTCGGCCTGAATGCGACCGATCACATCTGGCATCATGGTTACAGCATCGCGGCAACAACCAGCCTGTATGTTGTACTGGGTGTACTGGCGCTGGGCATTCTCGCAAGCGTCATGTTCCCGGGCAAACCTGAATCTGAGGAAAAGGGGAGTTAATCCCCTTAAGTGTTAACCTGAACAATTACTAATCGAAGAGGTTATTTTATGAGTGTTTCTCTTTCCAAAGGCGGGAACGTCTCCCTAAGTAAAGCAGCTCCGTCAATGAAAAACGTCCTGGTGGGCCTTGGCTGGGATGCGCGTTCAACAGACGGTCAGGACTTTGACCTGGATGCTTCAGCATTCCTGCTGGCCTCAAACGGCAAAGTGCGCGGCGATTCAGATTTCATCTTCTATAACAACCTGACGTCATCCGACGGTTCCGTAACGCACACCGGCGATAACCGCACCGGTGAGGGCGATGGTGATGATGAATCGCTGAAAATTAAACTGGACGCCGTCCCGTCTGAAGTTGACAAGATCATCTTCGTTGTGACCATCCACGATGCTCAGGCTCGTCGCCAGAGCTTTGGTCAGGTATCCGGTGCGTTTATTCGTCTGGTTAATGACGATAACCAGACTGAAGTTGCTCGCTACGATCTGACCGAAGATGCGTCCACTGAGACTGCCATGCTGTTCGGCGAGCTGTATCGCCACAATGGTGAGTGGAAATTCCGCGCAGTAGGTCAGGGTTATGCTGGTGGTCTGGCATCTGTATGTGCTCAGTACGGCATTAACGCGTCCTGATCAAAAAGTAACTTTTCTACCCGGGGCTGTTAATGCAGCCCTCATTCAACTGTTTGCAGGAGCTAAAAATGGCAGTTTCTCTCGTAAAAGGCGGCAATGTATCTCTGACCAAAGAAGCACCAACCATGAATGTTGCTATGGTTGGCCTAGGCTGGGATGCCCGTGTAACCGATGGTCAGGGTTTTGACCTGGACGCTTCCGTGTTCGCAGTAGGCGAAGACGGTAAAGTGTTGTCAGATGCGCATTTCATTTTCTTCAATAACAAAACCAGCCCTGATGGCGCGGTAGAGCACCAGGGCGACAACCGTACCGGTGAAGGCGACGGCGACGATGAGCAGGTCAAAATCGATCTGACCAAAGTCTCAGCAGATATCAAAAAACTGGTGTTTGCCGTTACCATCTATGATGCAGAAGCGCGTAAACAAAACTTCGGCATGGTGAGCAACAGCTTCATGCGCGTTTACAACAACGACAACGGCACGGAAATTGCCCGTTTCGATCTGTCTGAAGATGCCTCAACCGAAACCGCTATGGTCTTCGGTGAACTGTATCGTCATGGCGCTGAGTGGAAGTTTAAAGCTGTCGGTCAGGGCTTTGCCGGTGGCCTGGCGGCTCTTGCCTCCCAGCACGGCGTTAACATCTAAAATAACGCTGAATCATACCCCGGCAATGCCGGGGTTTTTTTTGGTTGCGATCCGCTATCAGGAGGGGGGGGGCAGAAAGGGTTCGGGAATCTCAGAAAGCAGAGAGATGTTAATTCTGACGTGAGCCTTTTAAAGGCAGGAAACGGATTTTTCTCTGGTTGCTGGTTAAAGCCTGTATTCCGTGCCTTATATCAACAGCATGCCCCTCTGATATATGTTACGTTTGCGACTTATGAAGGCACGGGTTCTGGAAGATAAAATACCCGACCAATGGAAATTCCAATTCAACAGGTATAGAAACTTCAACGTGATGAAATATGGTGTCACACCATATATACGCCTCACCAGAAATCCAGCGTCCTGAACTAAGCCAGGGGAACCTATATAAACGCTGCGCTTTAAAATAATCAAAAATCAGGAGAGTTAATGTGAATCTACAATCCGGACAAAACATACCACTTCAGCAATCTGCGATCAGGCTGAATCTTCAGTACCCTACCAAATCCGGCTTTAAAGGCGAACCCGATACCTGCCTGTTCCTGCTTAATGCTCAGGGAAAGGTCAGCGGCGATTCTGACTTTATCTTTTACAATAATCTGTCTTCTCCTGAAGGGGCAGTAAAGCTCGTTACCGGTTCTCAGCAGTCCAGCATTGAGATAGCACTGGATCGTGTTCCTGCGAACATCAGTAAAATTGCAATCACAGTTGTCATTGATGGTGAAGATACCATCAGTGGGCTCAGTTCGTTGAGCATGCAGGCTCAAGGAATCGCTGAGTTCCAGGCTGAGACTCAGGGCCGCAGTGAGAAAGCAATTATCCTGGGTGAAGTATATCGGCACAATGGCGCCTGGAAGCTTCGTGCGCTCGGGCAGGGTTTCAACGGTGGTCTTGAGCCTCTGGCCATTAGCTATGGCGTTGATGTCGCACAGCCAGCTCCGCAGCCAGCAAAGCCTGCTCGTATCAGTCTGGAAAAGAAACTGGAAACCAGATCTCCGCGCCTTGTAAGCCTCGCTAAAAAAGCCTCGGTCAGTCTTACTAAAAATAAACTGGACACCCTTGAGGCAGCGGTTGCATTTGTACTTGACGCATCCGGCTCAATGAGTGGCCAGTTCAGTAAGGGTAACGTTCAGTCTGTGCTGGACCGCATCGCCGTTCTTGCCGCCCAGTTCGACGACGACGGTGAAATGGATGTCTGGGGATTTGGAGAGAAGCATAAGAAGTATCCAAACGTCACACTGGACAACCTGGACACATATATTCAGTCCATTCGCGGGGCTGGAAAGCGTTCAGCCTGGGAGAACCTGCCGGGCCTCGGAGGGACAAACAACGAGCCTCCTGTGATGGAAGAAATAGTCGACTACTTTAAGGACTCGAAAATCCCGGTGTATGTTGTATTTATTACCGATGGCGGGATCAGCAAGACCCGGGCGATTAAAGATGCAATCCGGCGTTCTGCCAACTACCCCATCTTCTGGAAGTTTGTCGGCCTGGGTGGTTCAAGCTACGGTATCCTCAAAAATCTGGATGACTTTACTGACCGCCGGGTTGATAACACCCACTTCTTTGCCATGGATGATTTCGGTTCGATTAGCGATGAAAAGTTATATGATAATCTACTGGAAGAATTCAGACCGTGGATCGATGAAACAAAAAGGTTAGGCATCCTTTAATACGCACAGTTTGAGCTTGGTTGAATGAGCTCTACAGCAGCTTAATACTGTAGAGCCTTTGTTCATTGGAAATCGTACAGGGAGGCGCATATGGACCGCATCAAGTACCTGAAATGGATAGCTGAAGAATCACCAAGTACGGCTCAGCAGCTGGTGGCCTGGTTAAACAGAGCAAGGCACTATACGCCCGACATGAAAGAGCATCAGGCAGGTGTACAGATTCAAGAAAAGGGGATTGTTGTAGGGCTTAGACAAAGTACTAATCGTTATCATGGAGATTGTCTGACCATACATGTGGTACGGCTTCCGGAAGAAATACAAAACAAGGGATGGTTTAAGTCTTTTCTGAAGCTTTGCTGTGAATCGAATCCCTGGTGCGATGTTGTAATAGAAGACGTGAAAAACCCATATTTATTAAGCTTTTGTAAGAAACTAAACTTTACTGTATTAGATGAATTTTACCCGAATACTTACATAGTAAACACAGATGCCATTATGAGTTTACCTATCCCACCCTTAGGGAGATACGAAACCTATCTTTATTAAACCTGCGAACCTTTACCGGTTGCGTGGGGAGCGGATGGACTTCGGCTAAAGAAAAATCACATCGTCTATTTTGACCAGAAAAAGCTAATCTGCTTGATGTAATGCAGAAACGCATTACATTAATATCTTCTCCCAACAATCACCTGAACAATTCCCTGATTGCTTTTCACCTCATACCAGTGCTGGCTCATAGTTAGTCCTTAAGCAAATTTGTTATCGGAATAAAGAACGAAGCCAGCCTCATCGAGGCGCATAACCTTCTTCCCTTAACGCCTGTTGTAATTTTTCAATTGCGCTTTTCATTACCCAGGCTTCTTCGTCACTCACAGCACAGCCACGAAGATCGCTCCAGCTCAGACGTTTAACTAATTGAGCAAGGGCCATAGTTTCATTCTCATCAAGCTGCAAACTCAGTGTCTCAATACCTTCCACTATCTAACCTCCCTTATACTGAAAAATGGCGCTTTATTTCTGACCAGATGCCGAAGCCTTGAATGCGGCCGGAACTGCCGTTGTTTCTACTTTACAGAAATGGAATTAAAAAGTGGTGGTGCTGGGCACGTTTCTTTTCCAGTCGGGGTTTAAGCCAGAGCCGAAACTCATTCAACTTCTCAGCAGCCAAAACCGCTTCAACGGGGAAAACTTTATATTTACCCTGCTGCTGAGGTTCACCCAACCATCGCCTGATGGCTCCGTCAGTCCATAAACGAGTCTCTTTGAGCCTGGTTACAGTGACCCATTTCCTGGACCATTCATCAAATTGTCGCTGGCGATCCCGATAACGTTGTTCTTCCTGCTGACGAAGCCAGTCACGATCAACAGCGAATTTTCGGTATCCAACAAAGAGCCCTTGTACTTTGGCCATGACAACATTCCGGTTTGCTTAGAACTGTTCAGACAGACATGTCAGGGATAAAGCTGAAGAAAAAGGTACAACGAAGAATAACCAAGACATAGGCCTGCCGGGTAAGTGGTGCGGTGCACAGGACTGTCGGAAAGTACGCTCAGAGAGGGTCGTTTAAGCATGATGCACCACCGCCAGCCAGCCTTAATAATGGTAATGTACCACTGGGTTACCAGACAGACCAGTAACGCATCAAACATAAAACTGTTTTTTAAAAAACGTCAGGAACGTAGCCTGACCTTTTAACCAGTGGTGTAAAAAACATACAGATTGCTCTGAGGTATGAGGTTCAGCAACTAGCCTTGTCGACGCAGAAACATTAAGTAATCAATAGCAGCTATCGCAAACAATGGTGAAAACCACCACGTGCTTTTCAACAAGCCAAGCGGCAGAAAGAGTACAGTTGCCATCGAATAAACAAAAACACGAACCATACCATCTGTAATAAACATAGGCTATTTGCAATCTGAGGTTGGATTGTAGATTTTAGTTAGAAATGGATCAAAGTCCGTTTTGTGCAAAACTTGGTTGACAACCCTCTTTTGGAAGATGTGCCGTTTCGTGCAAAAGTTGGTTGGAGGCCAAGATGGCAGAGTTCGTAGGTTCGGCTGCTTCGCAAGCTGATTTCATTTGGAAGAACGCGGAAGACCTGTGGGGGGGGATTTCAAGCATACCGACTTCGGCAAGATCATTTTGCCGTTTACTCTGCTGCGTCGATTGGAGTGCGCACTGGAGTCTACACGGGAAGCATCGCTCGATAGCCAACCAGCCACGATTGAGTTCTTAGAAGCAGAGTTCAGTGTTGATTTCGATGCGCTGCTATCTTGACCGCCAATCAGACCCGCATGGTTCAGGTTTGTGTATGAGAGTCCCCAAATGGCTGTAGTTCTAACCAAAGCCTTGATTGAAGCCGGCCGCGCCGGAAATAGTGGGTACAGAAAAGGCAGTTGCTTGCGCTGGGCGTAAGTTACCCGCCGAAAAGCGGCTGGATCGAACGACTGATCGGCACTGAGGTATCTGACGAGCAGTACGAACGCTTTCTGGGGCACAGCACGAGCAAGCAGGCTGAACAGATCCTACGCGGAGAGCAGCCAGCCAAGGGGCTTCAGTATGCAAAGCGAGCGAAGAAGCTCGCTTCTGAAAGAAAAGCCACAATTGATCTGGATAACGAGCACCTGTCTGAAATCGAAAAGTATCGGTAGCCCTAGACTTTTAGCCGCTGAAGATCTCTTAGATACCATTGGTGAAACTTGCTGAAGTCAGCCTTCTGTTTCTCTACCGTGCTGTTATAGATCGCATCACTGGTAACCGCACAAGCAGTCCAGCCAGCCTCATAGACGAAGCGAGTAGCTATCGGTGACTTCTTCGGGGTGCTATCCCAGCGGTTTTTGAGCCACCGCGCAAGCCCTTCATCAAGAGGGACCACCAGATTTAGCTGCTGTTTTGTGCGAGTGATACCGACATAAAACAGCCGACGTTCCTCCTCGATTTCCTCTTCGGCCGGAGGGGTGTTCATCGATGTGCGAACGCTGTAAACATCATCGGGTTTGCCGCCAGGAAATTCCTGCTCATTCAGCCCGATCAGTATTACGTTATCCCACTCCAGCCCCTTGGAACCATGCAGTGTGGAAAGGATGAAGGGATCGCAGTCAGTAGCAGCCTCGCCTGGATTCAAGATAAGGTTTAAAAACGTGCGGGAATCGATCTTACTGGAGTCAAGTAGCTCCCCGATCCTCACGACCCCTCGTTGCTGGTCGTTCGATCCAGTGCGAGTTACACCCTCAGAGCCAACACTATCAATGAAACCCTCCATACTCAGGCGTCGTAACACATCGATAGCAGGCGTTTCCTCTCCGTCTTTCTGGCAGATAGTGGCGAGCCTGCCCAGCCGATCTTTTTGGTATTGTGCGCCCTCGAATAACTGACCTAGAGCAGACCATAGGTCGGCGTGCGGAGCCATCAATCCACTGAGCGCCGCTTTGAATTGCCCTTTCTGCCATCTAAAACCAGCCTCCTTCAGAAAGCCGTAAACAATCGCTTGTTTGTTGGGATGGTTTTCCAGTAGCCGCAGATCGCCGTACACAGACAGCAAGACGCCAACTACCAGTATCCCGATTTCGGTGCGGGTGTGTAATGCGCTTGAACCATTGAGGTAGCGATAAGGTAGCCCACACAGGCGTAAAGCAATTTCCGCCTCAGCAAGGTTCGCCTTAGTGCGGGACAATATGGCTTGTGTTCCACTGCTCACCGAGAGGTTTGATAGCACCTTGGATAGGCAGTTATCAAAGTGCAATCTGACCTCTGTTTTGGGGGTGCTAGGATGACTGACACAAAGCTTGGTCAGCTTTGTAGAGTTGCGCCGAATTACCGAGTTAGCCATCAAGGAAAGCTCATGGCCAAATCTGAACGTGCATGACAGTTGAAACACCTTCGTATTCGGGTAGTGCCTTTCAAACAGTCCGCCGATAAAGTCTGGTCGAGCACCACGCCACTCATAAATACACTGGTTAACATCACCAACAGCCATAACCGACGTATCCGACTTAGATAGCAAGCGGGTCATGTCATGCTGTATCAGGTTAACGTCCTGATATTCATCAACAATGATGTGCTTGAAGTGGGCACCAAGGCTGCTGTCATTACGCAACAGTGCGACAGCCTCAATCAAACAGTCATCAAAGGTTCGCAGACTGTTTTCCTCCAGCAGCTCACAATAGCGGCCATAGGCGTGAATAAACTCCCGTTTGATGTTGCTGAACGTTGGATCATTGGCAGCATCAACAGGAGTTACGGCCGCCGCCCGGCAGCGAGCAATAAACAGCTCGAAGTTTTCAATTTCATTGGGGTCAATATAATTCGCCTCATGGTCAAAGCCATAGCGGTAGGCTTGCTTTACCAGTTGCTCATAGCGGTAGTCGCTTGGAGTAATGAGGTCTTTCTTCTTGATTATCTGTTGGCGTTCTCCGTAACCAACAATCTTTAAGGCCAAGCTGTGGAACGTGCGGATTTCTGGAATCACGCTCGACATCAGTGCCGTCTTCAAGTTCTCCGTGAAGCTCACCTGCGCCGACTTGTTGTACATCAGGATCAGAATGGAGCGAGGATCAGTTCCCGTCTTGACCAGCCGCTCAACGCGCTTTACAAGTGTGGTTGTTTTCCCGCTACCAGGTACGGCTTTTACCAACGCATGTCCGGTGTCATGGCTGACAATACTTTTCTGCTCCCAAGTCAGTCTTTTGGTCATGCCTTAACCTTGTAATTGGCGCACTGACGGGCCTCGGTGTAGGGAACGATCTTTGCCTTACTGTGACATTGCAGATAGCCATCCTCCCATCGGCCTGCTTGCTCGCACATAATGCAGTTGGGAAATAGTGAATGAGGATCGGCGTGACGGATAAAAGCTCGTAAGTTATCAGCCAGCTCAGCGGCCCCTAACGATCTAGGCCATGTGTTCACGTCAGAATTGATTGTTAAATCCACTTCAGCGAGCGGCATCGTTTGTTCGTTGAGTCGGCCGGAACCACTTAAACTCCAGACAGACATATCCACGTTACCTACTGAGCAGACGCCGCTACAGGTGTCCACAGATTGAAACGGGGGAAGCCAGTTGAATACTCTCAGGATCTTCTCCTTGATCGAGTAGGCCCCGGTAAGCAACATCTGAATATCAGAGGCAGATTGGACCTTAAACTCAAGAATCGGGATACCGGCTTCGATCTTGTCTTGAGAGCAGGGGTGTGTGACACAAATCTCTACGTAGCAACGCCTTTCGCCAGTCGTATCATACAACATCACGTCTGGTCGCAGCCCTGTGACCTTATCGTGTTTTTCCAGCTCTGCCTGATCGAAAAATTGAGTCAAGTTGTAGCGTGCAGGCACGGATTTTACGCACTGACGTGCTTCGTCTCTAACCAAGGCTAAACGAGAACCATTACAGGCAACCCGGCGCTCCAGCTCAAGGCTAATAGGCATTTCACGGCTGAGAGCTTGTTGGTAGCGATAGAAGAATGCTTCTTTGCCGCACTTGTGAAGATAGGTTTCAAGGGCACAGCATTCTTCCGAATGGCGAAAGTGCTTAGCGTTGAACTCGCCCATTACCGGGGTCAGGGGGCTCTTACAACCTGGGCAGGTGTAAGTATGTGAGCGCAGGGCAGCGCCAATGTGCGTGAGGGTGCCCTCGCCGTCTAGCGCGTAAGCGTATTGTATTGAGCTGGATTGAGTTGTCATGACTGCGTATCCTCCCAAAAAAATCCAGCTAAGAACAGACCTTACGGCAGGCAAATGGTAAGTAGTGCTTCTTGAAGCAGTCGAGTGTACAGCGGCTCAGTGAAAAAGCTAATCGCCCGCTCAACAACCTAGTGATACTGGTGCAGATTCGACAATGAGTTAATGCCCGGAGAGCATCTGCAAGACTTCTAGCTGGAAGGCATTCCAACCAGCCCTCGCTTCTGAAAAGCCGTCAGGAAACGGTAAAATCCAACCAAGTGAGCAACTTCACTTGATCAAAGATCTAAGGCTAGAATGATGGAATTCCAACCTTAGTTTGCAAATAGCCTAAACATATAACTTCCTCTGAGGATTTAAAAGAATTCTCAGATGTCTTGAAAGCTACTTTTTAAACTTTCTCATTCTGAGAAGCATATTTAATTTTGCTGCGTCTGCTCGTGCTGCTGCTACAGAAAGGGCTTTATGCAGTGAAACTACCACGACAAACAAACAGAACATCGACCAGAATCCATCCATTTCGTTTACCTAATCGTTGAGGTTTTTATTCGGGATATCTGGCTAAATAGGACTACACAGATACCCAGTTAAACCCCCCGCTTACATAACACTCCGGTTCCTCACCAGACGTTTTATTCTATCGCGGTCTGTGGTTATCAGAAGCTGCATAAACCGGTTATTTAGTCCGTTACGCGAAAATTATTGAGGATCCGGGCTGTTAAACTGTTCTTCCTCTTTCGCTTCCGGAGAAAAGGGGAGGTGTCACCCTGCGGCCGGGTAGTGAAAGGGATTTGACGTAATTCAGGCGAAGGGCGAACAAGACCGCAAAGGACGCCCGGGCGACCGGATACCTGCCGGGTTGTGCGAAGTAAAAACCGGAAGCAGTGATAACACAAACAGGCCCCTACAGCGTAAGGATTGTGATGGACGATAAAGAGCAATTTACGAATCTTGTGGCAAAGCATGCCTCCGGACTCACCGAAGAGCAGCTGGCCGGTTACGATGCCTGTTCCCTGGATGGTGAATGCGTCACGCCTTCATACGAGGTTTTCCGGGGGTATCGTACCCGCCATACCCTGGATGAATTTCTGGAGATGGCCATATCGCTGAATGCCATCCACCCGGATGAATATTTAACGGATATGCTGCTTAAGCCTCATGAGGTGATCGGCGCTCTGGCCGATGAAGGCGACCAGCTGAACAACGCCACCCCGGTTTATTTCTTCCCGGATACCGGCGTCTATGCAGCGGCCGTCAGTGAAACCCGGGTGCTCGATGCCTGGCTTTGCTGGCCATGCTACCCGGCGAACTGGTAACGCGGCCGTTGGAATTGCACCGGCAGGATACGAATTTAACCGACCCCGTGGCGGGAAGGTTATCACAATTGCATGTCCTCATCCCTCAAGCCCCCTGCCAGGCCCTAACGTGCTGTCAGGCTTCGCCTGATTCCCGATCTGCGCCGGTACTTCAGCCGATAACTTTTTGTTTTCTTTTTATTTTCTCCCCATTTCCTCAAAGTTCGCGGGCGGCGTGGACAGGGCACCATTGCCGCATGTGGGGTCTTAATAAGGGCAGGGTGGTCAGGTTTGCTCGATGCCGGGGGTAGGCCCTACCCTTTATGGGATGAGGACATGCAATTCACTAAATTAATCGACAGCACCGGTGGTGACTTATCTGTAACGGGTCAGTTTTGATACGGGGAATGTTTCAGGGTTAAGATCTGGAATCATAAAAATATACGCTCCCGTTCAGGACATACGACTTGAAATGGATAATGCCATTAAAGGAATTCCAGCCTTTCGTCGATAACAGTTTCTGACCATCGCCATAACCATGTCATGGAGGAGACTAACCGTGTTTCAGAGGTGAGCTGGTGCCTGGCAAAACATACAAACTCAAATATCAGGAAGCGAGTTTAGTTGTTTATAACATGCAGCCGTGTAACTGATTAGGTACCGGCAAAAGGAGGAAATAATGTTTGAAAACTACGTTTGTAAAATCTATGTAAGCAATGATCCTCATTTTAGTAGCCATCTCGAAGCAACTGCGTTTGGTTTCGATAATGGTCAGCAGCAAAAGATTCTCACCGCAGCCCATGTTGTTACCAATGCTCTTGGAAAAATTTATCCCGTCAGCAATACACTTAAACTTTACGTCAAATTTCTTAACCATCAAGGACTGGTGAACGAAGAGCCTGTTCTAGTCGATTTCATTCTCAATGAGGCTAATGACAGGGCAGACTTTAAAGACGGCATTCCGTTTGTTGACAGTGCAGAAATCGTATTACCAGCTGGAATACAACAGCCTGTAAGTAGTTACTTTAAGGTCCTGGCTCCCGCAGCTGGCATGGGTACATTGGGTGTCGGATATCCAATGAATGAGACAACAATTTCGACATTCCCTGGTGAAGTTTCAGGCATTTGGCCTTTAAATTGCTCAAATCATTCTCCCCAACATCTCACAACTCGCTTTGTAATAGCACATTTCAACACCGATGGTTGCTCTGGTGGACCCTATGTCGTCTCCGAGAATGACGAGCATTTTGTCATTGGAAGTCTGGTTGGAATAATGTCTGGAACCTGCCCAGATTCAAATCCACACATGTCTGTTCAGTCCGCTACTGATTTTTAGCAAAGTCAGTTCCAAAATGACGCTGGCACGATAGTTATTTTGGGTCTGCCCGATATGGCGTCTGCCCTTACTAACAGCAACAGCATTGAAACTGACAAACATGAACTCGAAAGTGCCACAATAGTAAGTCATGATTTCTTCATCACTTTTATGGTGCTCTTTTTCACCTATCACACAGCAAGTTATGAATACGAGGCCTGTAATGGACGCTACCGAAACTGAAGAGCTCGAAAAAATTCGCAAGAAGGCAATGGATGAAGTTACAAGTGCTCTTCAGGCGCTTGAAAATAAGTTCCCGGGTATTACTGAGGGCGCAGCAGCTTTGGCGGGGTCAGGCGTAGGCGCAGCGGCTTCCTTCGGTGCTCTCTATACGCTTGGTACAACGGGAGTGTCAGCAGCAGGCATAACCTCCGGGCTCGCTACAGCAGGGTCTATCGTCGGTGGCGGTATGGTTGCAGGCATTGCGGTATTGGCCGCACCTGTAGCTGTGTTAGGGATTGGCGGGTACGCGATAGTGAAACACAAAAAAAATGCGAAACTGACAGCCGCCCTTAGTCAGGCCATCCAAAAGCTCTACGAAGTTCAGGAAAGGTTGATGTCGAATGCGGAATATTTTAAGGCAGAAATTGCTGGCATCAAGGCAACAATCGACATGCTTACTAAGAAAGCTCCAAAAGGTAGCCTGGTCGCGGTGAGGTAAACACATGAGTCAGTCTCCTTATGATGATGAGTTCAGGGCCATCCGTTATATTCAGCTCCGTGGTCAGGATATCGCGAACGCTCACGAGACAATTAACAGTGATATAGAGAGCCTTAAGGCACAGTTGACCGGGCTAATCAGCGGCACTGAACTTGATGAAGCGGAGCATCTGGCGCTTAAAGAACATCATCTGCGAGAAATGACCCCTTCAGATACTGCCATGCATTCTACTGGTCTCAAGACTATATATAGCGAGGCTAACCAGCGTGTATGCGGTGATATTGGACTGGCCACAATACTCTCCACGGATGACTTGGCTGTTGTAGATGCCCGGATCCAGAATCATATTAAAGAATTTAATGATCGCTACGCACTCGACGCCTGGGATTATGCTATTGCCTGCGGATGCGGGCTCATAGCATCCATGCTGGATTTACTTTGCGTCAGAGCCCCGCCAAAACCTACGGTGAGCTTTACGGCAGAAGTGGATGGTATTTTCAATAAACAGGTGCAGAAAGCCTTCAATGCCATTTTGCCGGAGGACCTGAGTACAAAACTCTCAGATTTGTTCCCTATAGGGGCACCAGACAGTTCGATCAGCAGCGATTTAGTGGGTGCGGCCGGTGGCGTTTTGTCTCCCACAAATCACCGCTTAAGAGCTTTGTCACACGATCCCGTACTGGGCATTATTTTCGGTATAAAGGATATGCTGAACGGGACCTGTACGGTGGTTCAGAATGGACAGATCGTGGTTTATCCTTCCAGTAAAGGCGTTACAGACGAAACCAATATTTTCAGGCTCATCGCCAGAATGTTTGGACACCTGGCATCGGATGTTAATGCCCCCTCAGCAAAAGGAAACCGTGGCATGGGGTTACCGGCTCCTTTTATGGGGCTACTTCGTATGCTTGAGGGGATCCCTGTGGGGAGTTCTAACTTCGGCAAACAAATAGAGTACATGTATGTCAACGGGTATGACTTTCGTCAGTTTATCGTGACAAGTATTCCGATGAGCATAATGGAAGTTTTGATGCGGGTTTTCTATGTGGCGAAACAGGTATCGCTGGGAAAAGGAGCTTTTGGGGAGACCTTACTGGATACCATGCCGTTGCGGCTAAATCCACGCTTCCGGATGATGCTTGCCCTGGGTTATGGAACTTCCAGTGCTGTTAACGCAGGTAAAATGTATATCACCGGCAATATTCTCAATGCGAATTACGCCTCCTGGATGGGGTTGGCCTGGAATGGTTTTCACTCACTCAAGTGGTCCCTTTATCAGCGACACTTAAAGCTTTGGGCCGGTATTGAAAAGGCAGAACTGGAACGGCTTCAGAACAATATAGACAGCATCGAGGCATTGACCATCATAGCAGGAAACTTGCCAGTCAAGTAACATTCACCGGAGCACCTCCGGAACCCCATAGCCCACCAGCTGCTAAAAATGTCTGCCTTTGCTTTTAATACTCTCTCTGCCTCCTCCCCGAGGCAGAGAGTAGCTCGTAGTTATTTATACAGCTCACAACAGGGCCATAAGATACTCCGCTTCTCGTTTACCGATGATCCTGATCTGTCAGCTCTCTTACCGGATGCTGTACGAGCGTAACGGCTTATTATTGATAGTTCTCTCATATCAAACCTCATAAAGATTTATGCTGCCACTTAGTAACAGCCTAAAGGTTGTACTCTCTATTTAACAGCTTTTAGGCTGTTAATTTGATATTACAGCTTTTAGGGTGTATGTTTAGAAAACAGCGTACAAGGTGTATCAGAGGAACTACTGAGGCCAGCTTATGATCAATAATGATTACCCGTTAAACACGCTCAACCAGTTGCGTCCCTTGCTCATTGGTTTTCGCAAGGCGAATGGCCTGACGCAAAAAGACCTGTCCGAAAGGTTAGGGGTCACTCAACAGACATACTCACGTCTGGAAGCCAACCCTGCCAGTGCGAGCATTGAACGGCTATTCAAGGTGTTTTCTATCCTGGGCGTAAAAATCAGCTTCTCCTCGACAACCGCCTCTTCAGAGGGGAAGCAGACGGAAGAAATGCTTAAATCAAACTCACCTGCACGACAGGAGAAATGGTAACGATATGAGCCGGAAACAGCAGCGTCTGGCAATCTGGATGAACGGAATCAAAGTCGGATACTGGGAAAAAAGTAAAGGGGTAGACAGCTTACAATACCTTCCTGACTGGAGTGCAGACGAACAGGGAAGGCCGCTGTCATTGTCCCTTCCTTTTACTCCCGGGAACCAGGTCTGGCGTGGAAATGTGGTACGTGACTATTTTGATAATTTACTCCCGGACAGCGAAGGCATACGCAGACGTCTGGCAATGCGTTACAAGGCCGATAGCCTGGAGCCTTTTGATCTTCTGACGGAGCTGGGAAAAGACTGCGTGGGCGCGATACAGCTGCTTCATGACGGAGATGAACCCACAGATTTATATTCCGTGAAGTATCACCCGCTTACTGAATCAGAAATTGCGGCAACTTTGCGTAATACCACGGAGACATTGCTACCGGGCAGGCCAGAAGATAACGACGACTTACGTTTATCTATTGCCGGTGCTCAGGAGAAAACAGCCCTACTGTGGCATGAAGATCGGTGGTGTATGCCGGAGGGTAATACACCAACGACGCATATATTCAAGCTACCGCTCGGACTTGTGGGGAACATGAAAGCCGACATGCGCTCGTCGGTTGAAAATGAATGGCTCTGCTCGGTACTTCTCGAACAGTACGGGCTCCCCGTGGCAAGAACGCAGATTGCTCACTTTGAAGATCAGAAAGCGCTGGTGGTAGAACGTTTTGACCGAAAATGGTCAGGAAACGGACAATGGATCATTCGTTTACCCCAGGAGGATATGTGTCAGGCCCTGGGCATTTCGCCATTACGAAAATATCAGGCGGACGGCGGGCCAGGTATATCGGAAATTATGGAAGTTCTGAGTAATTCAGACCGTGCTGAGCGTGACAAAGCGCAGTTTTTTATGACGCAGATAGTTTTCTGGATGATGGCCGCAACAGATGGCCACGCTAAAAATTTCAGTATTTCTATTGGGCCACAGGGACGTTATCACCTTACACCACTCTATGATGTGTTGTCGGCATGGCCGGTGATCGGTCATGGGAACAATCAGATATCCTGGCAGAAGTGCAAACTGGCGATGGCCGTACGTGGCAGTAGCAACTATTACCAGATATATCGAATACAACGACGCCACTGGATCAGGCATGGTGAGATAACCGGCCTGAGTAAACAGCAGACAGAGGCGATGATAGAGGAAATCATCGCCAGAACCCCGGGTGTCATTGAACGTGTTAGCGGGCTTCTTCCGGACCAGTTCCCCCAGCAGCTTGCGGAAAGTATTTTTGATGGAATGAGGCAGCAATGCAGGCGCCTGGCTGAGAAATGACAGCCGCAATTTATAGTGTGCATGTTTTCAGAATAGCTGATGTAAGCGTGAGGATTCAGTATGACTGAAGAACAAAAAAGAATAGAGCGGGCTATTGAGTTGGCTTGTCGTTACGGCGGAACCGATGAAATGCATCATCTGCAATGGGTCGTGGATCAGATGGTAAGAGAACTTGCTGGAGAACGTTATGCACAGATTGTAGCAGATGCCACCAGCGGAGAAGATGGGCCTGATACTTACAAATGGAGTGTTGGGATCGCGCCTTAGCATCTGTCAGTCTGGGGATGAAAACGTACTTAACATCCAGCGAATTCCCAGACTTCACATTAAGACTAGAGTAACGGCCGCAATCACGTGAGAGAAAAAAATGGCAATTTTAGCAATCATTGCAGTTATCGCCCTGGGTGGGTACGCCTGCGGGTTTATTAAAGCCCGTGAGCTGAGCGCTTTGCGTAAAGAAATGAAACTATACGTGGATCGCATGGAAGCGGCGGAGCTGGACTTACACGCAATCAGAAGTGTAGCGGAGCACCGGTTGCACGGTGCAGGTAAACAGTTTGCCGACCTTTACAGCCGTATCGACGGTGCAACTGTGACGCTGACACCCGAAGATCAGCTGTTACTGGCAACGATGCCATTTAATATTCAGGATGTAGAAGACATCGTAAACGAGCGCGGTCCAAAGACAATTAGCGGCCGTCCATTCTGGGAAGTTGAGCCAGGCCCGCATGACTATGAATATGGCCCGCAATATCCGTATTTCCCAGACCAGCGCTAGGAAGAGATCAAGATGAGAGAGCCAAGACCCCGCCATACCTTGCAGGTCATTCGAGTGCCTTCTCTGGAGGTTCAGGATCTGGGGCTGACCAGCTTTGATAGCTGGCTTGACGAGAACGGTTATGACAAAACGAATGCCAGAAATAACCGTACCATCTGGGCGAGAGAAGGCGGATGGCATCTGAAACGTTGCAGAAATCTGGAAACTGGCACGGACGATTTCTGGTTTATCGCTTTCGATGGTAAAGGCGGAAAGATATACCCGCTGAAAACCCAAAGAGACTACCGGGCTGCATATCGTAAGCTGGAAGCAGAAGGTTATGCACCTGCGGTCATCGAGCAAATGACCACAGGCGCAGCATATAACCTGGCCTATCCACGTTCCACCCTAAAACAAGCTGAGACGGCCACCAGCGAACCAAAGCGGAAACCTGACGTAGATGGGGTCGTCTCAGAAAACGGAATCTATGGTCACTCCCGTTTTTGCAACACCGATTTTGACGACAAGTTGGCTTGCTTGAATCTATCCGGCGTCTGAATGGGATTTTATTCCCGCGCCTTGATGAGTTCCGCGCCTGATGAACCTCCAGAAAATATACGGCTTCAATGAGCCTTTCCGTTTTACAGGTTCCTCAACAGGCCGGTGGGCCGTTAGTATCATCAATATCAGTATTCGCAAAACCAGATCAGTAATTCTTTAAACCGGTGTATTTCTGCCGTTATGCTACATAAGTTTGCTGTCGTGCCGTTAGGGCCCAGGCTATTCTGGCCAGCTTGTTTGCCAGAGCACAAGTGACGACAAAGTTGCTTTTCCGGCACAGTAAATCCCTGACCCAATCGGCCAATTTGCCAGACTGGTGTTCCAGTTTTTGTATGAATACCCTGGCACATTGAACCAACAAAGTTCGGATCTTTTTATTACCTCGCTTACTAATTCCCAGCAATGTCGTCCTACCTCCCGTGCTGTACTGCCGAGGTACAAGCCCTGTTGCCGCCGCAAAGTCACGGCTGCTGGCGTACTGCTTCCCGTCGCCAATCTCAGTTGAAATAGTACTCGCTGTCAGTGTTCCGACGCAGGGAATGCTCAGCAAGCGCTGTCCAACCTCATCTTCGTCCAACTTTCGTTTCAACTGGGATTCCAAATCTTTAATCTGCTCAACAAGATAGTGATAATGCTGTTGTAATTTCAGCAATAACTGGCTGAGGTAAAGAGGCAAACTATTATCCTCAAGAATGGTACTCAGTCGGCTAATAACGGCAGCTCCTCGGGGAACGCTAATGCCAAATTCCAGCAGAAAAGCATGCATTTGATTGGTTGTTTTTACCTTATCCTGAACCAGGGATTCACGGACACGATGCAGAGCCCGCATTGCCTGCTGAGATTCCGTTCTGGGCTGCACAAAACGCATAGACGGACGCGATGCAGCTTCACAAATAGCTTCGGCGTCGACAAAGTCGTTTTTATTGCTTTTAACGAACGGGCGGACAAATTGTGGTGATATCAGCTTTGGGGAATGCCCCAACTCTTCCAACTTGCGTGCCATAAAGTGAGAACCGCCACAGGCTTCCATTGCGATGGTTGTAGCGGGGCATGTCGCCAAAAATTCGATCAACTTTGGCCGGGTAAATTTTTTACGGTAAACAGCCTTCCCGCGACGATCCTGGCAATGAATATGGAAAGAGTTTTTACCCAGATCGATACCAATGAGCGCAATGTTTTCCATGATAGTTCTCCGAATGAAAGCCTGTCCTCAGCATAGTACCGGGAAGGAGGGAGTGACCATCTCATTAAATAAAGCACGCTAAGCCGGTGGCAGCGGTCGCAATGGCCTAAACTTCCCCGCACCGACCTTGGCGCTGCTGCGCCATAGGTAATCGCCGGTCAGGTTGATGTGCTCCCACCCCAGCGGCGACAGATATTGCAACAATGTGTCGTCCAGCGCCGTGCCGTTGCCACGCAAAGCACTGGTGGCACGCTCCAGATATACCGTGTTCCACAACACGATGGCCGCCGTCACCAGATTGAGGCCGCTGGCCCGGTAGCGCTGCTGCTCAAAACTGCGGTCGCGGATTTCACCCAATCGGTAGAAGAAGACCGCCCTGGCCAGCGCGTTGCGCGCCTCGCCCTTATTCAGCCCCGCATGGACGCGGCGGCGCAGCTCCACGCTTTGCAGCCAATCCAAAATGAACAGCGTGCGCTCGATGCGCCCCAGCTCGCGCAACGCCACGGCCAAGCCGTTCTGGCGCGGGTAGCTGCCGAGTTTGCGCAGCATCAGCGAAGCCGTTACCGTGCCTTGCTTGATGGAGGTGGCCAGCCGCAGAATTTCATCCCAATGGGCGCGTATTTGCTTGATGTTCAGCCTGTCGCTGCTAATCATCGGCTTGAGCGCGTCATAGGCGGCATCGCCCTTGGGGATGAATAGCTTGGTTTCGCCCAAGTCACGGATACGCGGCGCGAAGCGAAATCCCAGCAAATGCATCAAGCCAAACACGTGATCGGTGAAGCCTGCCGTGTCGGTGTAGTGTTCCTCGATGCGCAAGTCCGACTCGTGGTACAGCAGGCCATCAAGCACGTAAGTTGAATCACGAATGCCCACGTTGACCACCTTGGCACTGAAGGGCGCGTACTGGTCGGAGATATGGGTGTAGAAAGTCCGTCCTGGACTGCTTCCATACTTCGGGTTGATATGACCAGTGCTTTCTGCTTTGCTGCCGGTTCTGAAGTTCTGGCCGTCCGACGATGACGTGGTGCCGTCACCCCAGTTGCCGGCGAAGGGTTGCCGAAACTGCGCATTCACCAGCTCGGCCAGCGCCGTCGAATAGGTTTCATCGCGGATGTGCCAGGCTTGCAGCCAAGACAGCTTGGCGTAGGTGGTGCCAGGGCAGGACTCGGCCATTTTGGTCAGACCCAGGTTGATCGCGTCGGCCAGGATCGTCGTCAACAGCAAGGTTTTGTCCTTGGCCGTGTCGCTGGTCTTCAGGTGTGTGAAGTGGCGGGTGAAGCCCGTCCATTCATCGACCTCCATCAGCAACTCGGTGATTTTGAGGTGCGACAGCAGCATAGCTGTCTGGTCGATCATGGCTTGCGCGGCGTCTGGTACTGCCGCGTCCAGCGGCGTGATCTTCAGGCCTGACGCGGTGGTGATGATGGCATCCGGTAAGTCGTTGGCCGCAGCCATGCGGTTGACTGTGGCGAGTTGCGCCTCCAACAATTCCAACCGGTCATGCAGGTATTGGTCGCAGTCGGTGGCCACTGCCAGCGGCAATTCGCTGGCCAGCTTCAAAGTGGCGAACTTCTCGACCGGCACCAGGTATTCGTCGAAGTCCTTGAACTGGCGAGAACCCTGCACCCAGACATCACCGGAGCGCAGCGCGTTCTTCAGCTCCGACAGGGCGCATAACTCGTAGTAACGCCGGTCGATGCCGTCGTCGGTCAGAACCAGCTTTGCCCAGCGCGGCTTGATGAATGCGGTTGGCGCATCGGCGGGCACCTTGCGCGCGCTGTCGCTGTTCATGCCGCGCAGCATGTCGATGGCATCGAGCACACCCTTGGCGGCGGGCGCAGCCCGCAATTTGAGCACGCCCAGGAACTGCGGCGCGTAGCGGCGTAGCGTGGCATAGCTTTCACCGATGTGGTGCAGGAAATCAAAGTCGGCAGGCCGCGCCAATGTTTGCGCTTCGGTGACGCTGGCGGCGAAGGTGTCCCAGGGCATAACGGCCTCGATGGCGGCGAACGGATCGCTGCCGCTTTGCTTGGCCTCAATCAACGCTTGACCGATGCGCCCATACATCCGCACCTTGTCGTTGATCGCCTTGCCGGAAGCCTGGAACTGCTGCTGATGCTTGTTCTTGGCCGCGTTGAACAGCTTGCCGATGATGCGATCGTGAAGGTCGATGATTTCATCGGTGACGGTGGCCATGCCTTCGATGGCCAGCGCTACCAGCGTGGCATAGCGTCGTTGCACCTCGAACTTTGCCAGATCAGCAGGCGTCATCTGGCCACCTTCACGAGCGATTTTGAGCAGGCGGTTCTGGTGAACCTGCCGCTCGATGCCTGCGGGCAGATCAAGTGCTTGCCAGGATTTCAGGCGCTCAATATGTTCGAGCATGTGGCGAGAGTTCGGTTTGGCAGGCGACTGGCGCAGCCATGCCAGCCACGTCACTTTACTGCCGTCCTTGCGCTTGAGAAGTTCGTCCAGGCGCTGACGGTGGGGTGATAACAAAGAATCGGTCAGCGCCGCGTAAATGCGTCGGTTGGCACGGGTGATGGCCTCGGCGCTTGCGCGCTCGATGGCATTCATGGCGGGCAGGATAATGCTCTGCCGCCGCAGATTCTCGACAAGTGCGCTCGCCAGCACGATGCCTTTGTCGGTCTGCAAGGCCAGCTCGGTCAATGTATGCACGGCTTGCCGATAGTGGCTCATGGTGAAGGGCTTGAACCCAAAAACCGTTTGCAGCTCGACCAAGTGCTCCCGCCGTGTCTGTTCGCGCTGGCCGTACTCGCTCCAACTTTCCACTGGCATCTTGAGTTGCGCGGCCACCATGCGCAACAGGGGCGGAAACGGAGGCTCATCGACGCCCAAAAAGGTGCCAGGGAATCGCAAGTAGCAAAGCTGCACAGCGAAGCCCAATCGATTCGCGGCGCCGCGACGCTGACGGATCACCGACAGGTCGGTTTCGTTGAACGTGTAGTGCCGTATCAGTTCGTCTTTGGCATCTGGCAGTGCCAGCAGGCTTTCGCGCTCGGTGGCGGACAGGATTGAGCGGCGTGGCATGGTCAGTCTTCCCGCAGGTACTGGTACAAGGTTTCGCGGCTGATGCCGAAGTCACGGGCCACCAAGGTTTTTTGGTCGCCTGCCGCAACTCGCCGTTTCAACTCGGCAATTTGTTCGCTGTTCAGCGATTTCTTTCGTCCCCGGTAGGCACCGCGCTGCTTGGCCAGCACGATTCCCTCGCGCTGACGTTCGCGGATCAGGGCGCGCTCGAACTCAGCGAAGGCTCCCATGACCGACAGCATCAGATTGGCCATCGGTGAGTCCTCGCCGGTGAACTTCAGCCCTTCTTTGACGAACTCCATGCGCACGCCCCGTTGTGTCAGCCCTTGGACGATGCGGCGCAGGTCATCAAGGTTGCGTGCCAGCCTGTCCATGCTATGCACCACCACGGTGTCGCCCTCGCGGACGAAGGCCAGCAGCCTTTCCAGCTCGGGACGCTGGGTGTCCTTGCCAGAAGCCTTGTCGGTGAACACCCGCGCCACCTGAACACCCTCCAATTGCCGTTCCGGGTTCTGGTCGAAGCTGCTGACGCGGACATAGCCGATGCGTTGACCTTGCAAGATGCCTCCAAAGGCAAAAGTGTCAGGATGAAATCTATTACCTTTGACGGAATATGTCAATCAATAGGAAATTTAACTCTATTCTGACATCGTTTGTCGTTTTCAGAAGACGGCTGCACTGAACGTCAGAAGCCGACTGCACTATAGCAGCGGAGGGGTTGGATCCATCAGGCAACGACGGGCTGCTGCCGGCCATCAGCGGACGCAGGGAGGACTTTCCGCAACCGGCCGTTCGATGCGGCACCGATGGCCTTCGCGCAGGGGTAGTGAATCCGCCAGGATTGACTTGCGCTGCCCTACCTCTCACTAGTGAGGGGCGGCAGCGCATCAAGCGGTGAGCGCACTCCGGCACCGCCAACTTTCAGCACATGCGTGTAAATCATCGTCGTAGAGACGTCGGAATGGCCGAGCAGATCCTGCACGGTTCGAATGTCGTAACCGCTGCGGAGCAAGGCCGTCGCGAACGAGTGGCGGAGGGTGTGCGGTGTGGCGGGCTTCGTGATGCCTGCTTGTTCTACGGCACGTTTGAAGGCGCGCTGAAAGGTCTGGTCATACATGTGATGGCGACGCACGACACCGCTCCGTGGATCGGTCGAATGCGTGTGCTGCGCAAAAACCC
>NZ_JBMKJI010000021.1:0-86734 GCF_049237025.1 Enterobacter cloacae complex sp. SYL001
TACAGCCGGACCAGGGCATCGCTGACAGCCCTCAGTCATTTAGAAAGCAACTTTATTGCTTCTGCATAAAAAAATTACTGGGGATCCCTCAGCCCACAGGGAGAGGGGGAAGTCACTGCCTGTATCAGAACCTCGTATTCACGCTCATGTACCAGGTGCGACCCGGCTCATTATACGTATACGCACCCGCACCGTACATATACGCACCTGTCGTGGTATTACCCGTGGTCTGGGCGTTACCGGCGCGCCACTGGCGCTTGTCGAAGACGTTGTCCACGCCGCCGGTCAGGCTGACGTTTTTCGTCACGTCCCAGGTCGCGCTCAGGCCAACGATGCTGTAAGGGCTGACTTCGTCTTTCTCAGACCCGGTCACCGGCTGACCTTTGTAGTTGTACTTCTTCGGCTGCTGCTTGCCGTACCAGGTGAAGGTCGACTGCAATGAGACATCCTGACGTACCTGCCAGCTCAGGGTAGAGTTCAGCGTATACTCCGGGATGATCGACAGACGATCGCCGGTCTCCTTGTTCTTGCTTTGCAGCATGTAGGTGATGTTGTTGGTCCAGTTGATGGTATCGCTGACCGGCACGTTCAGGGAGCCTTCCAGACCTTCCACTACCGCCTTCGGTACGTTTTCCCACTGGTAGATATCGGTGGTGACTTTGCCGGTGGACGTCTGGCCAATCGGCGCGTAGCCCGCTTCAATCTTGTTGCGATAGTCGTTGCGGAACCAGGTCACGCCCGCCAGCCAGCCGTCGCGTTTCCACTCCAGGCCAATCTCTTTGTTGATGCTGGTTTCCGCTTTCAGATCGTCGTTACCCATCATGTAGCAGCCCACGCCGTCGGAGCTGGCGTAGCAGCCCTGGCCTTTACTGTACAGCAGGTAGTTCGGGTTGGTCTGATACAGGCTTGGCGCTTTATAGGCGCGCGCGATGCCCATCTTCAGGGTGAAGTCATCCCCCAGACCTTGCGACAGGTTCAGGGACGGGCTCCAGTTATTGCCGACAATAGTGTGGTGATCGAAGCGCAGGGCAGGGGTCAGCATGGTGCTGTCGGTCAGCTCCATGTTGTTTTCGGCGAACAGGGAGAAGATCTCCGCTGACGTGTAGGGGCTACGGTCTTCGCTCATGCCCGGGATGGTGCCGCCCTGCTGGGTTTGCGTGAAGGAGGTCGAGTCCTTCATGCGCTGCTGGTTCCACTCGGTGCCGAGCGTCAGGTTCTGGTTCACAATGAAATCAATCGGCAGGTTGATTTCGCTGTGCAGCATCACGTCGGACAGATCGGTGTCGGTGAATTTATTGCTGTTGAACAGACCTTCAGTACCGCCCGCCAGTCCTTCACCCAGACGGGAGTTGCGGGTGTGCTCGTACTGCGCCCAGTTGCTGGTGGTAATGCCGTTATCCCAGCCGCCGTTCCAGGTCACGGCGAAGTTCTGGCGATAAATACGGTTCGTCTCTTTACCGTAGTTCTTCTTCACCAGCGCGTTGTCGTTGTTGGTGTTCTGCGTGTCGCCCGCATACAGGTTGTTCTGGCGGCTGTAGCCCGCTTCAAACTCCAGCGACTGCATCGGTGCGAAGTCCCAGCGCACCACGCCGTTGATGTCTTTGTTTTCCACACCTTCACGGCCTGCGGGCAGGGTGTTGGCGTAGGCACCGGTACGTTCAGACTGGTGACCCTGGTTGATGTCCCACGCATCGGCCTGGGTTTTGTCCAGGTTACCAAACATGCGGAAGCTGAAGTCGCCGCCCAGCGGGCCGCTCAGGCTGAAGTTGGTGCGTTTAGTCGAACCTTCGTCCTTATGTTCTGGCGCGTTCAGGTAGGTGTTCCAGGAGCCGTGCCACTGGTCGTCGAATTTTTTGGTGATGATGTTCACCACGCCGCCCGCCGCGCCGTTACCGTAGCGTGCAGCGGCCGGGCCACGGATCACTTCGATGCGCTCGATCATCTCTGGCGGTACCCAGCCGGTATCGCCGCGGGTGTCACGCTCGCCGCGCCAGCCCAGACGGATGGAGTTGCGGCTGGTGACCGGCTTGCCGTCGATCAGAATCAGGGTGTTTTCCGGGCCCATGCCGCGAATGTCAATCTGGCGGTTGTTCCCGCGCTGGCCGCTGGTGGAGTTGCCGGTCAGGTTAACGCCCGGCATGGTGCGGATGATTTCCGCCACGTCGCGCGCGGGCGGGTTTTTGCGGATCTCATCGGCGGTGATGGTCGACACGCCCGGCGCCTGCAAATTCTGCTCGGCGGCGGTGATCACCATGGTGTCTTCGTGCTGCGCGGAGGCGGTGTTGTCGTCTGCCATGGCGGGCAGCGCGACACCATAAATCCCTAAATTGACCAGCAAGGCCAGAGAGTGAATCTTCTTATTCATTGTACGTCCCGCTTTTATGGTTATTTAATGAGCGCGCTTCCCACAGCGCGGGCATTACGCTATTGCAAATGCAAATAGTTATCAATAATATTATCAATAAAATTTGCTCTGAAACAAAAAAGACTGTTAAACATGGGGTTATAAGGGTGACGGCGTTAACAACCGGAAGTGAAGCGTGGTGGCAGGCGAAAGACGGGCCGGAACGGGAACGTCATCAGGAAAACTATCGCGTGACATTCTGGTGGCGGGACCCGGCGGGAACGCAGAAAACGTCGACGGTTAAACGCGTCTGGCTCTACGTCACCGGTGTGACCGATCACCATCAAAATGCCCGTCCGCAGTCCCTTGAACGTATCCCGGATACCGACGTCTGGCAGTGGCAGGGCGAGTTCAGCCCGGAATGGCGCGGCAGCTACTGTTTTATCCCCTCCGACAATGAAAACGATTTTGCCAGCGCAGTGTTTGAAGGCGATCAGCCGGACCGCATGGCGCTGCGCGAAGGCTGGCGCAAACTATTGCCGCACGCGGTGTCCGACCCGCTGAATGCCCAGAGCTGGCGCGGCGGGCGCGGGCACGCCGTCTCGGCGCTGGAGATGCCGGAGGCGCCCGTACAGCCCGGCTGGAACCATCCCGATACCCCTTACAAAAAGCCTGTCTGCATTGAGTGGCACAGCGCGCGTCTGAAGAACCGTCGCCGCGTGTGGATTTTTACCACCGGGGATGAAAGCCCCGAGCGCCCGCTGGCGGTGCTGCTCGACGGGCAGTTCTGGGCCGAAAGCATGCCCGTCTGGCCTGCGCTGGCGTCGCTCACCCATGAAGGCAAACTGCCGCCTGCGGTCTATGTCTTAATCGACGTGATTGACACCGCACACCGCAGCCGCGAGCTGCCGTGTAACCCTGATTTCTGGCTGGCGGTGCAGGACGAACTTCTCCCGCAGGTGAAAAGCATGGCCCCGTTCAGCGACCGCGCCGACCATACCGTGGTGGCGGGTCAGAGCTTCGGCGGGCTCTCTTCCCTCTATGCGGGCCTCAACTGGCCGCAGCGTTTTGGCTGCATCCTCAGCCAGTCCGGATCCTACTGGTGGCCGCACCGCGGCGCGCAGCAGGACGGGCTGCTCATCGAACAACTCAAAGCGGGTGACAAAACCGCTCGCGGGCTGCGCATCGTCCTTGAGGCCGGGCGCAACGAGCCGCTTATCTTACGCGCAAACCAGGCGATCCTCGCCGAACTACACACTCAGCAACCGGTTTTCTGGCGTCAGGTTGACGGCGGACACGATGCGCTTTGCTGGCGCGGTGGGCTGACACAGGGGCTGATGACCCTCTGGCAGCCGCTTATTCAATAACGGAGTCTGTATGGAATTCAGCAATCCTTTCGATAATCCGCAGGGACAGTTCGCCATTTTGCAAAATGACCAGGGGCAGTACAGCCTGTGGCCGCAGGAGTGCGAGTTGCCCGCGGGCTGGCGCGTGGTGTGCGAACCGCAATCTCAGGAGGCGTGCCAGCAGTGGCTGGCGGAACAGTGGCAGACGCTTGAGCCGTCTTACTTTGCGGGGGAGCGCGCATGAACCGTCTCCCTCTTGTCGCCGCCCAGCCGGGGATCTGGATGGCAGAGCAGCTTTCCTCCCTGCCAAACGCCTGGAGCGTGGCGCACTACACCGAACTGAAAGGCGCTATCGACGCGCCGTTGCTGGCAAAAGCCATCGCTGAAGGCATGATGCAGGCCGACACCCTGCGGATGCGTTTCACTGAGGATAACGGCGAGGTGTGGCAGTGGGTCGATGAGGCCATGATCCTGCCGGAGCCGTCCATTGTGCGCGTTAACTCCCACGACGCCGCCGTGGCGCTGATGGAGGCCGATCTCAACCAGAACCTGCGCGTCGACAGCGGTCAGCCGCTGGCGTTTCACCAGCTGATTCAGGTGGGAGAAAACCACTGGTACTGGTATCAGCGGTATCATCATCTGGTGGTAGATGGCTTCAGTTTCCCGGCCATTACCCGTCATATCGCCGCCATTTACGCTGCGTGGCAGAAAGGTGAACCTGCGCCCGCCTCCCCGTTTACTCCGTTCGCCGAGGTGGTGGAGGAGTATCAGCGCTATCGCGACAGCGAGGCGTATCAGCGCGACGGTGCTTTCTGGGCCGAACAGCGCCAACAGCTTCCTTCTCCGGTCTCGCTCTCTTCCGCACCCCTGCCGGGACGCGCCGCCACCACCGACATCCTGCGCCTGAAAATGGCGATGGACGGCCGTGCGTTCAGCCAGCTTGCACAGGCGGCCGGACAAACGCAGCGAACCGATCTGGCGCTTGCGCTGGTGGCGCTGTGGCTGGGTCGCCTGACCGGACGGCTGGACTACGCCGCCGGGTTTATCTTTATGCGCCGCATGGGCTCCGCCGCGCTGACCGCGACCGGACCGGTGCTCAACGTCCTGCCGCTGGCGGTGAATATTCGCCCGCACGAGAGCTTGCCAGCGCTGGCGCTGCGCCTGGCGAACCAGCTGAAAAAGATGCGCCGCCATCAGCGCTACGATGCCGAGCAGATCGTGCGCGACAGCGGGCAGGCCGCAGGGGACGAACCCTTGTTTGGTCCGGTGCTGAACGTCAAGGTGTTCGATTATCAGCTGGATATCGACGGCGTGGAGGCCATTACCCACACGCTGGCGACCGGCCCGGTGAACGATCTGGAGCTGGCGCTGTTCCCGGACGAGCAGGGCGGACTAAGCATTGAGATCCTCGCCAACAGGCAGCGTTACGACGAGGCGACGCTGAAGGGGCACGCGGCGCGGCTGAACGCAATGCTGACGCAGTTTGCCGCCAACCCGGACCTGCGTTGTGGCGACGTGGAAACCGTATCAGAGCAGGAATACGCGCGGCTGGCGCGAATCAACGATACCGGGCTGGCGCTGCCGTCCACCACGCTGGCGGACCTTGTCGCGGAGCAGGCGAGCAAAACGCCGGACGCCCCGGCGCTGGCGGATGCCCATACTGAGCTGAACTACCGCCAGATGCGCGAGCAGGTGGTCGCGCTGGCAAATCTGCTGCGCGCGCGCGGCGTGAAGCCGGGCGACAGCGTGGCGGTGGCGCTCCCGCGCTCGGTGTTCCTGACCCTGGCGCTGCACGGGATTGTTGAAGCTGGCGCCGCCTGGCTGCCGCTGGATACCGGTTACCCGGACGACCGTCTGCGGATGATGCTGGAGGACGCGAAGCCGTCGCTGCTCATTACCACCGACGAGCAGCTTCCGCGCTTTAACGATCTGCCGATCGCCACCTTTAGTTACAACACACTATTACCGGCCACCGATGCTGAACCTCTGCGCCTGGCGAAGCCGGAGCAGACCGCGTACATCATCTTTACCTCCGGTTCGACGGGACGACCAAAAGGCGTGATGGTCGGCCATACCGCCATCGTTAACCGCCTGAAGTGGATGCAGGATCATTATCCACTGGCGGCGCATGACGTGGTGGCGCAGAAAACGCCGTGCAGCTTTGACGTGTCGGTGTGGGAGTTCTGGTGGCCGTTTATCGCCGGGGCGAAGCTGGTGATGGCCGAGCCGGACGCGCACCGCGATCCGCAGGCGATGCAGAGCTTCTTCGCACAATATGGCGTAACCACCACCCACTTCGTGCCGTCGATGCTGGCGGCGTTCGTCGCCTCGCTGACGCCGGAAAACGTCGACTGTTGCAGGACGCTGAAGCAGGTGTTCTGTAGCGGCGAGGCGTTGCCGACTGCGCTGTGCCGCGAGTGGGAACAGCTCACCCATGCGCCGCTGCACAACCTCTATGGCCCGACCGAAGCGGCGGTGGACGTCAGCTGGTATCCGGCGTACGGCCCCGAGCTGGCGGCGGTGGAAGGGAACAGCGTGCCGATCGGCTTCCCGGTGTGGAATACGGGGCTGCGCATTCTGGACGCGATGATGCGCCCGGTGCCGTTCGGCGTGGCGGGGGATCTGTATCTCACCGGCATCCAGCTGGCGCAGGGGTATCTGGGACGCCCCGACCTTACCGCCAGCCGCTTTATCGCCGATCCGTTTGCCCCCGGCGAGCGGATGTACCGCACCGGGGACGTTGCTCGCTGGCTGGACAACGGCGCGGTAGAATATCTGGGCCGCAGCGATGACCAGTTAAAAATTCGCGGTCAGCGCATTGAGCTGGGCGAAATCGACCGGGCCATGCTTGCGCTGCCGGATGTGGCCCAGGCCGTGGCGCACGCCTGCGTGTTCAACCTGGCAACTGCCACGGGTGGCGATGCCCGCCAGCTGGTGGGGTACGTTGTCTCCGAATCCGGCTTACCGCTGGATCGCGACGCGCTGCTAGCATCACTCAAAGCCCAGCTGCCGCCACATATGGTGCCGGTGGTGCTGCTGCAAATCAGCGCGCTGCCGTTAAGCGCCAACGGCAAGCTGGATCGCAAGGCGTTGCCGCTGCCGGAGCTGACCAGCAAAACCTCTGGTCGCGCGCCTGAGACACAAACCGAAGTCGCCGTGGCGCAGGCGTTTTCTGCCCTGCTGGGCTGCGTAGTGAACGATATCGAATCCGATTTCTTTGCCCTCGGCGGCCACTCGCTGCTGGCGATGCGCCTCGCGGCTCAGCTCAGCCGTGCGTTCAGCCGTAAGGTCACGCCGGGCCAGATTATGGTCGCCTCGACGGTGAGTAAGCTTAGCGCCCTGCTGGACTCGCAGATGAGCGACGAGCAGGCGCAGCGTCTGGGGTATGAAACTGTTCTCCCGCTGCGTGAAAGCAACGGCCCGACGCTGTTCTGCTTCCATCCGGCATCCGGCTTTGCCTGGCAGTTTAGCGTCCTGGCGCGCTACCTCAGCCCGCGCTGGTCAATCGTCGGCATTCAGTCTCCCCGGCCTGAGGGGCCGATGGAGCAGTGTGCGGATCTCGATGCGGTGATCGAACATCATCTGAACACGTTGCGTAAGCAACAGCCTCAGGGGCCGTATTATCTGTTCGGCTATTCCCTCGGCGGCACGCTGGCGCAGGGCATTGCGGCGCGTCTGCGCGAGCAGGGTGAAAACGTAGCGTTCCTCGGCCTGCTGGATACCTGGCCGCCGGAAACCCAGAACTGGGCGGAGAAAGAGGCCAATGGCCTCGATCCTGAGGTGCTGGCGGAAATTGAGCGCGAGCGTCAGGCGTTTATCGCCGCCCAGCAGCGGCAAGGTTCCAGCGAGCTGTTTGACGCTATTGAAGGCAACTACGCCGATGCGGTGCGGCTGCTCACCACCGCGCATAGTTCACGGTTCGACGGCAAAGCGACGCTGTTTGTCGCCGAACGCACGCGAACCATGGATCCGCAGGCCGCATGGGCGCCGTGGGTGAGTGCGCTGGAGGTGTACAGCCAGGACTGCGCCCACGTGGATATTATTTCACCGCAGGCGTTTGAGAAAATTGGGCCGGTACTGAAGGAAATTTTAGGATAGTGCAAATGCCCCTCACCCTAACCCTCTCCCACGGGGAGAGGGGATGGTTTGCTCCCTCTCCCTGTGGGAGAGGGCTGGGGTGAGGGCATCAGACCGCACGTTTTCCAAGCGGCACCACCAGCGGCGTACCCGCCACCGGGTCGTCAATAATCATGCAGCGCATGCCGTAGATCCGCGCGATCAGATCCGGCGTCACAATCTCCTTCGGCGCGCCCTGCGCCACAATCTCGCCGTCGCGCAGCGCAATCAGATGCGTCGCGTAGCGGCACGCCTGATTTAAGTCGTGCAGCACTGCCGCCAGGGTGTACCCCTGCGTGCGGTTCAGTTCGCTCAGCAGCTCCAGCAAATCAATCTGATGGCTGATATCGAGCCAGGTTGTCGGCTCGTCCAGCAGCATAATCGAGGTTTCCTGCGCCAGTACCATTGCAATCCAGGCGCGCTGGCGCTGTCCGCCGGAGAGAGTATCGACGCTTTGCTGGGCCAGATTGGTGATGCCCGTAGCCTGCATCGCGCGCTTCACCGCCTCGTCGTCCTCCTTGCGCCAGCGGGTAAACAGCGGCTGGTGCGGGTAGCGCCCGCGGGAGACCAGCTCCTGCACGGTAATATCCCCCGGCGTGGTGGCGTTTTGCGCCAGCAGACCAATTCGGCGCGCCACCTCTTTGCTGGCGAAGCGCTGGATCTGCTCCCCGTCGAGGAACACGCTACCCTCAACCGGCGACATCAGGCGGCTCAGCGTGCGCAGCAGGGTCGATTTGCCGCAACCGTTCGGGCCGATAATGGCGGTGAAGTGGCCGTCCGGAATGGACACGGATAAATCCCGGGCAATGATTTTTTTGCCGTAGCCGAGGGTCAAGTTTTCGCCGCGCAAGCGGAATGTTGAATCTGTCATTTCTTGCGTGACTCCTGAACGAGCAAGACGATGAGGTAAATCCCGCCGAGGCTGACGGTCACCACGCCCACCGGCAGTTGATAAGGCATAAACAGCTGCTGAGCGCAGAGATCGGCGGCCAGCAGTAACAATGCGCCGCACAGCGCCGCCTGGGTTAATCCCCAGCGCGCGGTACCGCTAAGACGCCGCGCGATATGCGGGGCCACGAGGGCAATAAACGAGATCGGCCCGGCGATGGCGGTAGACGCTGCGGTCAGCAAGACCGCCACCAGCATCAGCATCAGGCGCGAGCGCTCTACGCTCACGCCCAGCGCGCAGGCGCTGTCGTCGCCCATCTCCAGCAGCCGCATGCGCCTGACCAGCAGCAACGCGCCAATAAACATCAGCAAAATCAGCGGCGCGGCGGGCCAGGTTTTTCCCCACGTCAGACCGTTGAGGGAGCCGGCGTACCACAGCCCGGCGGAGAGCGCGGTTTCCAGCGATGCCTGTAGCAGAAGCCAGGTGTTGAACGCCATCAGCATCGCACGGATGCCGATCCCGATGATGATCAGACGGAAGGTGTCGATGCCGTTGCGCCAGGCCAGGGCCCAGATAAGCAGGGAGGTGAGAATGCCGCCCGCCATCGCCGTAAAGGTAATGGCCGTAAGATGCTGCCCGAACAGCACCATCGCCACCAGCACGCCGCTCCACGCGCCGGTATTCAGGCCCATCACGTCCGGGCTCCCGAGGGGGTTACGCATCAGCGACTGGAATATCGCGCCGCTGACGCCAAGCGCCGCGCCCACCAGGATCGCCATCGCCACGCGCGGCAGTCGCCATTCGGTGACCACCATGGTGATGTTACGCGGCGCGCTGCCGGTGAGAGCGTGAAAGACCTGCGCGAAATCAAGCGTTACGGCACCGCTTTGCAGGCTCCAGACCGCCAGCAGCAGACTGGCGACGACCAGCAGGGCGACGCTGGTAAGTAAACGACGGGACGGGGCCATCATGCGCCACCCCCGCGTCTGCGTCGAACCAGGAAGATCAGCACCGGCGCGCCGATAAAGGCGCTGACCACCGAGACGCGAAGTTCACCCGGCACCAGCAGGCGGCCCAGTACGTCGGCAAAGAGCAGCAGGGCAGGGGTCGCCAGCAGCGTGACCGGCAGCGACCAGCGGTGATCCGCCCCCACCAGCCAGCGCGCCATGTGCGGCATCATCAGGCCGATAAAGGCAATCGGCCCGACCACGGCGGTCGCGCTGCCGCAGAGCACGGTAATGGCGAGTAGCCCCGTCAGCTGCGTGCGCGCCACACGGTTGCCGAGGGCGGTCGCGGTATCGCTGCCGAGGCTCAGGCTGTTCAGCGCCCGGCTTAAACAGAGCGCCACGGCGGCAGCGACGATCGTCGGGATCACCACCACCTTTAAGGTTTCAAGGGTACGAATATCCAGCGAACCCGCCTGCCAGAAGCGCAGCTGGTCATACACGTCCGGGTTGAGCAGGGCGATGCCGTTGGACAAGCCTTCCAGCACCGCCGCGAGCGCTACGCCCGCCAGCGTTAAGCGTACCGGGCTGAGCTGGCCGCCGCCCTGGCTGCCGGTAAACGCCACCACCAGCGAGGCCGCCAGCGCGCCGCAAAAAGCCATCATCAGCTGTTCAGAGGGGGACGTAAATCCAAACAGCGCTGCGCCGAGCACGATGGCAAAGCTGGCGCCGGAGTTAACGCCGAGAATGCCGGGGTCCGCCAGCGGGTTGCGGGTGAGGGTTTGCATCAGGGCACCGGCAAGGCCGAGCGCACCGCCAGCCAGCAATCCGGCAAGGGTGCGGGGCAGGCGAGCGTCGAGCACGATGGTGCAGTCGGCGCTCTGACAGGTACCGGATAGCGCATCGACAATAACGGACGCGGGCAGCGGTTTTGCGCCGACCAGCAGGCTGAGTGCAATCGCAAGGATTAGCAGTAGCAATAAAACGGGCACGGCAAGGGCGCGCACCGCAGAAGAGGAAAACGACATAGCAACATCCATGATTTGATAATGATAGTGATTATCGTTATCTATCTTATTTGGCTATGTTAGCATGTGCGCCCATGGAATGGGTAGAAATAGACTCAAGGCTTTGTCATGAATCAAAAATCCTGGCTGCTTAACCTCAGCCTGCTCAAAACACACCCGGCGTATCGCGCCGTTTTTATCGCTCGCTTTATCTCCATTTTGTCCCTCGGTCTGCTTGGTGTGGCCGTACCGGTGCAAATCCAGACCATGACTCACTCCAGCTGGCTGGTGGGGTTATCCGTCACCTTAACCGGCGGGGCGATGTTTATCGGCCTGATGGTGGGCGGCGTGCTGGCGGACCGCTACGAGCGTAAAAAGCTGATCCTGCTGGCGCGCGGCACCTGCGGGGTGGGCTTTATCGGGCTGTGTCTGAACGCCATGCTGCCGGAGCCGTCGCTGGTGGCCATCTACGTGCTGGGATTGTGGGACGGCTTTTTTGCTTCGTTAGGCGTGACGGCGCTGCTGGCGGCCACGCCCGCGCTGGTCGGGCGCGAGAACCTGATGCAGGCGGGGGCGATCACCATGCTCACCGTACGTCTCGGCTCGGTGATTTCGCCGATGGTGGGCGGTCTGTTGCTGGCGACCGGCAACGTGGCGTGGAACTACGGCCTTGCCGCGGCGGGAACGTTTATTACCACCCTGACGCTACTGCGTCTGCCGCTCCTGCCACCCCCGCCGCAGCCGCGCGAGCATCCGCTGAAGTCCCTGATGGCCGCGATTCGTTTCCTGTTCAGCAACCCATTGATTGGCGGCATTGCGCTGCTCGGCGGCCTGCTGACGATGGCGAGCGCCGTGCGCGTGCTGTATCCGGCGCTGGCGGGTGAGTGGCAGATGAGCGCCTCAGAGATTGGTGTGCTGTACGCCGCCATTCCGCTCGGTGCGGCCTTCGGGGCGCTGACCAGCGGCAACCTGGCGCAGAGCGCGAGACCGGGGTTGATCATGCTGGTGGCGACGCTGGCCTCGTTTATCGCCATTGGTTTCTTTAGCCTGATGCCGGTGTGGGCGCTGGGGGTGATGTGTCTGGTGATTTTCGGCTGGCTGAGCGCGGTCAGCTCTCTTTTACAGTACACCCTGATCCAGACCCAGACGCCGGAAGGGATGCTCGGGCGCATTAACGGCCTGTGGACGGCGCAGAACGTCACGGGCGATGCGATTGGCGCGGCGATCCTCGGCGGGCTGGGGGCGATAATGACCCCGGTGGCGTCGGCGAGCAGCAGCGGGTTTGTGTTAGCCGTTGTTGGCGTGATTTTACTGGCGGTTCTGGTGGAGTTGCGTCGGTTCAGGCAAACCCTGTAGGTCGGGTAAGGCGTAGCCGCCACCCGACAAAACGCCCGGTGGCGCTGCGCTTACCGGGCCTACGGGGAACGTGCCACTTATTTAAAAATTGAATTCAAACGCTGCAACACCAACATCGCGCTGTAATAATCCAGGCGGAACGTCTCGGTTCCTAATGCCCAGACGCGCTTGTTCTTCACCGACGGCAGATGCGCCAGCAGCGGGTTGGCGTAAATCGCGTCCACGTCTTTCTGATCGCCGGCAAACACGAACAGCCCTTCGCCGTTCAGCCCCGTCGCCAGGTTTTCACCCCCTAACTGGATAATGTCGTGGCGTTTGCCCTGACTTTTTGAGGTGTGCAACCCGGCAGGCACGTCGGCCAGCGTAAAGCCCAACTGGTGCAAAAGCTTGCCCTGCGCGGAGTCTGTCGTCCACAGGTTCGCCGTGTGCGCCGCGGCGGTGTAGACGATGGCGTTCACCGGCTGTGGCGGCAGCTTCATCTGCTGTTTCACCTTGGCGAGCTGTTTGTCGAAGGCAGCGATGCGCTCTGCGGCCTGTGTCTCCTGCCCGGTGATCGTCCCCAGTTGGGTCAGCAGTTCCTGCCAGCTTTTGTCGTCGTAGTTAATGATAAGCGTCGGCGCGATGGCGGAAAGCTGATCGTAGAGCGCCAGCGCGGAATCCCCGCCGGTGGCGCTGATCAAAATCAGGTCCGGCATCTGGGCCGCGACGGCTTCGGCGCTCGGCTCGCCGATGTACAGCCGGGCAACCTTACGCTGTTTGGCGATATCGCCCCACTGACGTAAAAAGCCCTGCGCATCCGCCACGCGGTTGTTTGGCGTGGTCGCGCCGCTGGCAATGACCGGCGCGTCAATGGCCAGCAGGGAGCCGGTTAAGGTCACGCTGGTGGAGACAATGCGCGTCGGTTTGCTCTCAAGCGTGTGAACGCCGCGGCTGTCGGTGACCTGACGCGGCCAGTCGGCGGCGGCGGCTGAGGTTAGTCCTAAAACAAAAAGTCCTGTTAAAAGAAGGGCATTGCGGCAAACGGCAGCGATTTTCACAGAGCGGCATCCTGATTTTATTGAAGATAATGCTTCTCATTTTCAGGGCTGTAGGGAAGGGATGCAAGCGTTTGTCGCACAAGTTATTTGCCCGACGGTTGACAGCGGGGCGATGTGGGATTAGGTTAGCCGACGAAAATATAAATGATAATCATTATTGCTTCTTTTATCATTTTAAGGAGGATGATATGGACACGTCCCTGGCTGAGGAAGTTCAGCACACCGCGACAACGCTGCAATCAGACAGCTTTTTCTTTATGTCGCCTTACCGCAGTTTTACCACGTCCGGCTGTTTCGCCCGTTTTTCTGAACCCGCCGTCGGCGGTGACGATCCGGCGGGTCCCTTTCAGCAGAAATTAGCTCAGGCTTTCCGGAATGCGAAAAACAGCGGCATTGCCCATCCGGTGATGGTAGGGGCGATCCCCTTCGATACCCGCAAACCGTCATCGCTGTTTATTCCGCAACGCTGGCAAACCTTCTCCCGCCCGGCGCGTCAGCAGTCCGCACGTTATGCCTCCGGCGCGCAGACGCTGAACGTGCAACAGCGCACCGAGATCCCGTCGCAGCCGGTTTTCGAGGAGATGGTTGCTCGCGCCGCGTCGCTCACCGCTACGCCGCAGGTGAATAAGGTGGTGCTGTCGCGCCTGATTGATATCGCTACCGACAAACAGATCGATAGCAGCGCGCTGATGGAGCGTCTTATCGCCCAGAACCCGGCGAGCTTTAACTTCCACGTACCGCTGGAAGACGGCGGCGTGCTGCTGGGCGCCAGCCCGGAACTGCTGCTGCGCAAAGAGGGCGCGCACTTTAGCTCGCTGCCGCTGGCAGGCTCTGCGCGCCGTCAGCCGGACGATGTGCTGGATCGCGAAGCGGGCACTAAGCTGCTGGCCTCCGAAAAAGACCGCCACGAGCACGATCTGGTCACGCAGGCGATGAAAACCATTCTGGAACCGCGTAGCCATCATCTGAGCATGCCAGCTTCCCCGCAGCTCATCACCACCCCGACGCTGTGGCATCTGGCCACGCCGGTAGAAGGTGAGGCACGTGAAAACGAGAACGCCCTGACGCTGGCCTGCCTGCTGCACCCGACGCCCGCGCTGAGCGGCTTCCCGCATCAGGCGGCAAAAGAGCTGATTGCCGAGCTGGAGCCGTTCGACCGCGAGCTGTTCGGCGGCATCGTCGGCTGGTGCGACAGCGAAGGTAACGGCGAGTGGGTGGTAACTATCCGCTGCGCGCGGCTGCATCAAAATACCGTTCGCCTGTTTGCCGGCGCGGGCATTGTGCCTGCCTCCTCCCCGGTCGGCGAGTGGCGCGAGACGGGCGTGAAGCTCTCCACCATGCTCAACGTGTTTGGTTTGCACTAAGGAATACTCATGACCATCCCTTTTACCCGCTGGCCTGAGGAGTTTGCCCGCCGCTACCGTGAAAAAGGCTACTGGCAGGATCTGCCGCTGACCCACATCCTGACGGACCATGCGGACAGCGATACGGTCGCGATAATTGACGGCGATCGCCGCATCACCTACCGCGCGTTTAATCAGGCGGTGACGAATCTGGCGTCCTCCCTTCAGGCGCAGGGGCTGCATCGCGGTGAGACCGCGCTGGTGCAGCTTGGCAACGTGGCCGAGTTCTACATCACCTTCTTCGCGCTACTGCAAATCGGCGTCGCGCCGGTCAACGCGCTCTTTAGCCATCAGCGCAGTGAACTCAACGCCTACGCGGAGCAGATCAAACCCGCCGTGCTGATTGCCGATCGCGACCACGCGCTGTTCTCGGGCGACGATTTTCTCAACACCGTTGTGGATGCGCATCGCTCGGTACGCGTTGTGCTGCTGCGTGGCGATAAGGGCGAACATGCGCTGGAGGCGGCGATTGCGCGCCCGGCGGACAATTTCATCCCGAACCCGACGCCCGCCGACAAAGTGGCGTTCTTCCAGCTCTCCGGCGGCAGCACCGGCACGCCGAAGCTGATCCCGCGCACGCATAACGATTACGACTACAGCATCCGTCGCAGCAACGAAATCTGCGGTATCACTGCGCACACCCGCTATCTGAACGCCCTTCCCGCGGCGCATAACTACGCCATGAGCTCGCCAGGATCGTTAGGCGTTTTCACGGCGGGTGGCTGCGTGGTGCTGGCGAACGATCCGAGCGCCACGCTCTGCTTCCCGCTGATTGAGCAGCATCAGATAAACGTCACCTCGCTGGTGCCGCCCGCGGTCAGCCTGTGGTTGCAGGCGATTGCCGACGGCGCGGGGAACGCCCAGCTGAAATCCCTCAGGCTGCTCCAGGTGGGCGGCGCGCGCCTCTCCGCCACGCTTGCGGCGCGCATTCCGGCGGAAATTGGCTGCCAGCTTCAGCAGGTATTTGGCATGGCGGAAGGGCTGGTGAACTATACCGCCCTCGACGATGTGCCGGAGCGCATCATCAATACCCAGGGTCGCCCGATGTGCCCGGACGATGAAGTGTGGGTGGCGGACGAGGACGGTAACCCGCTGCCGCGCGGGGAGGTCGGGCGTCTGATGACGCGCGGCCCTTACACCTTCCGCGGCTATTTCAACAGCCCGGACCACAACGCCAGCGCCTTCGATGCCAACGGCTTCTACTGCTCGGGCGATCTGATCGCCATCGATGAGCAGGGTTACATCACCGTGCAGGGGCGCGAGAAAGATCAGATCAACCGCGGTGGCGAGAAAATCGCCGCCGAAGAGATCGAAAACCTGCTGCTGCGCCACGACGCGGTGATCCACGCCGCGCTGGTGAGCATGGAGGACAGCCTGCTGGGCGAAAAAAGCTGCGCGTACCTGGTGGTGAAACAGCCGCTGCGCGCGGTGGAGGTGCGCCGCTTCCTGCGCGAGCAGGGCGTTGCCGAATTTAAGCTGCCGGACCGCGTGGAGAGCGTGGATGCGCTTCCGCTCACGCCGGTCGGCAAAGTTGATAAGAAACAGTTGCGCCTGTGGCTTGCTGAACGCGCCCGGGGCTGAGGAACAGAGAATGGCTATTCCAAAATTAACCGCATATGCGCTGCCAACCGCCGCCGAACTGCCGACCAGTAAAGTAAGCTGGGCGTTTGAGCCGGCGCGCGCCGCGCTGCTGATCCACGATATGCAGGAGTACTTCCTGAATTTCTGGGGCGAAAATAGCGACATGATGCAGCAGGTAGTGGCGAACATCGCTAAACTGCGCGCGTACTGCAAAGAGCACAATATTCCGGTGTACTACACCGCGCAGCCGAAAGATCAGAGCGATGAAGACCGCGCCCTGCTGAACGATATGTGGGGGCCGGGTCTGACTCGCTCGCCGGAGCAGCAGCGCATCGTCGCTGAGCTGACCCCGGACGAAGCGGACACCGTGCTGGTGAAGTGGCGCTACAGCGCGTTCCACCGCTCCCCGCTGGAGCAGATGCTGAAAGAGACCGGCCGCAACCAGCTTTTGATCACCGGCGTGTACGCCCACATCGGCTGCATGACCACCGCCACCGACGCCTTTATGCGCGACATCAAACCGTTCTTTATCGCCGACGCGCTGGCGGATTTCACCCGCGACGAGCACCTGATGTCGCTGAAATACGTGGCCGGACGTTCGGGCCGCGTGGTGATGACCGACGAGTTGCTGCCGTCTGTTCCGGCAACGAAAGCCGCGCTGCGTGAGCTGATCCTGCCGCTGCTGGACGAGTCCGACGAGCCGATGGATGACGAAAACCTGATCGACTACGGTCTGGATTCAGTACGGATGATGGCGCTCGCCGCCCGCTGGCGCAAAGTGCACGGCGACATTGATTTCGTGATGCTGGCAAAAAATCCGACCCTCGACGCCTGGTGGGCGCTGCTCTCCCGCGAGGTGAAGTGATGGCTTTTGATTTTACCGGTAAAACCGTCTGGGTGACGGGCGCGGGTAAGGGCATTGGCTATGCGACCGCGCTGGCATTTGTGGAGGCCGGGGCGCAGGTGACCGGGTTCGATCTGGCTTTCCCTCACGGCGAATATCCGTTTGCCACCGAAACGCTGGACGTGGCGGATGCGGCGCAGGCGAGTGACGTCTGCAGGCGTTTGCTCAGCAGCCTTGAGCGGCTCGACGTGCTGGTTAACGCGGCGGGCATTCTGCGTATGGGCGCGACGGATCAGCTTTCGCAGGAGGACTGGCAGCAGACCTTTGCGGTCAACGTCGGCGGCGCGTTCAACCTGTTCCAGCAGACGATGGGCCAGTTCCGTCATCAGCAGGGTGGGGCGATTGTGACGGTGGCCTCTGACGCGGCGCACACGCCGCGCATCGGCATGAGCGCCTACGGCGCGTCGAAAGCGGCGCTGAAAAGCCTGGCGCTGACCGTCGGGCTGGAGCTGGCGGGCAGCGGCGTACGCTGTAACCTGGTGTCGCCGGGTTCTACGGATACCGACATGCAGCGCACGTTGTGGACCAGCGATGATGCGGAACAGCGGCGCATTCGCGGCTTCGGCGAGCAGTTCAAACTCGGCATTCCGCTCGGTAAAATTGCCCGTCCGCAGGAGATTGCCGCGACCGTGCTGTTCCTGGCATCCGATGCCGCCAGCCATATCACCTTGCAGGATATCGTGGTGGACGGCGGCTCCACGCTGGGGGCGTAATGATCTGGAAACGTCATTTATCCCTCGACGAGCTGAATGCCACTAGCCAGAACACGATGGTGGAACACCTTGGCATCGTCTATACCCGCCTCGGGGACGATACGCTGGAAGCGGAGATGCCGGTGGATGCGCGCACCCACCAGCCGTTTGGCCTGCTGCACGGCGGTGCGTCGGCGGCGCTGGCGGAAACGCTGGGGTCGATGGCCGGTTTTCTGATGACCCGCGACGGGCAGAATGTGGTGGGCACGGAACTGAACGCTACGCACCACCGCGCGGTCTCTCACGGTAAGGTGCGCGGCGTATGTCAGCCGCTGCATCTGGGCCGCTCCAGTCAGAGCTGGGAGATTGTGGTGTTCGACGAGCAGGGGCGGCGGTGCTGTACGTGTCGGTTGAGTACGATGGTGCTGGGTTAGATTGTGCGGCGGGAGTGCCGGGTGGCGGCTTCGCCTTACCCGGCCTACGAAACATGCAGGCCCGGTAAGCGAAGCGCCACCGGGCGGTTGTTACAACATCGATACCACCCGCTTCAACAGCCGAATTCGCGGCGCAATGGACGCTTTATCCAGCCATTCCGCCGGGCTGTGGAACCCGGCGCCAACCGGCCCGAAGCCGTCAAGCGTGGGGATGCCGAGCGCGGCGGTGTGGTTGGCGTCGCTGCCGCCGCCGACTGCCTGCCAGGTAATGTCGATGCCTTCCGCTTTACCCGCCGCTTCAACCTGCTGCATCAGCGCCTGCGTCGCGTCGCTCGCGGCCATCGCCGGTTTGTGATTAACCCGCGTCAGCGTGGTGGTCACGCCGTCTAAAAAGCCTTGTTCACATAACAACTCCAGCGCCTGGTTCACCCGGTCATACTCGTCGTTTTCCCAGAAGCGAACGTCCAGTTCTGCCACAGCGCTGTCCGCGACCACGTTCGCCGCGCTGCCGCCCTGAATCACGCCGACGTTAAGTGTAGTGCCGCGATCCCAGTCCGTCAGCGCATTGATGGCGATAACGCTCTTTGCCAGCGCGGTGATCGCCGAGCGGCCTTTTTCCGGGTCATTGCCCGCGTGTGCCGCCACGCCGCTAAAGGTGAGGTGATAGCCCGCCATCCCTTTACGCGCTTTCACCAGCGAACCGTCGGCGCGGGCGGCTTCGCACACCAGCACGCAGCGGGAACGCTTAGCCAGCTCGCCAATCCACTCATGGGAATGGACAGATCCGGTCTCTTCGTCCGGGTTCATCGCAACGGCAATCGCGAGACGATCGTTGTCTGCGGCGTCAAGCGCGCGCATTGCCCACAAAATATTCAGAAGTCCGCTCTTCATATCCGAGACGCCGGGGCCGTACAGGCGGGTTTCATCCTCGCTCAGCGGACGCGCGGCCACGGTGCCGGCGGGAAATACGGTATCCAGATGCCCGACCAGCAGCACGTCGAACCGTTCCGCCTGCGGCTTGTTACTGACGAAGACGCCGGGGCCCACCTTGTCGCCCAGGTTCACCTGCTCCGTATGCCAGCCTTCGCGCTGCCACAGTTGCTGCATGATGCCTGCAACAGCGGCGACGCCGTCAATCGTCTGGGTGCCGCAGTCTACGTTCACCAGGGTTTTCAGCTCTTCGATATAATGGTCAAGGTTCATGTTCACGTCCTGTTCAGAGAATAATGCGCATCAGCAGCATGGCTAAGAAAGCGTTGACCACCGAGAGGGCGATCATCAGCGGAATACGTTTGGCGCGGGTGCCAATCACCCCCAAAATGCGGCCCAGGTACTGCACCTGCGAGCCCATCAGGTAGATGGCGGGCGCCAGGATCGCCAGGTGCTCGCCGGTGAGGATGCCTTTATCAAACAGGCCGATGGCAACGCCGATCCCGCCGCCCATCGACATCCAGCCGCCAATCAGCACGGCGGCCGCTTCGCCCGGCAGGCCAAACAGGCCCATCAGCGGAGAGAAGATCGTGCCCAGCCCTTTCAGCGCGCCGGTAATTTCCAGCGCCTTGATGATGATAAAGGCCATCACCACGTTGGGCAGCGTGCTGCTGGTGGCAATGCTCCAGCCTTTGCGCGCGCCTTCGATAAACACATCGGTAATGACGGGATTGGACTGTGGGGCACTCATGCGGCGTCTCCTTTATGGGTAAACGTCAGGATCAGGCGCAGCAGATTGGCGCCGACAATTTTCATGATAAACATCACCGCGATACAGGCCCCGATGGAGGTGGGCACCGCCGCCGTGCCGTCAACGGCGAGCAGCGTGAAGAGGATCGCCCCGGAAGAGAAAAAGTTGGTGATCATCGCCCCGGCGGAGAACTGGAACATGGCGAAAACGTCTTTCTCTTTTTCGCTGATTTGCCCTTCATCAGAGAGATTACGGGTAAGCGACGCGCCCACGTCGGTACTTTGCAGGCTGCCAATCAGCGCCAGCCCGGTGGTGCCAGGGATCCCCAATAGCGGGCGCAGCAGAGGAGTTAAGAGTTTGCGCGCGGCACGCAGGGCGCCATAGTGCTCCAGCACGTTGATCATCCCCAGGGCGAACATCACCGCAGGAATTAAACCGAGCGCGAAGAGAAACCCGTCCATCGCGCCGCTGCCGCCGGTGCCGCGAAAGGCGCTGCTGGCTGTTGTTAACGTACCGTCATCCAGACTGGCTTTGCTGACCACTTTGCCAAATGCGCCGTTGAGGGTGGTGAAATCAAAGACGCCGTACCACTCTTGTCCGCCTAACAGACCCGAGAAGAAAACGGCTGCAAACGCCAGCGCGAAGTACGCGCCCGGCCCGACCTGACTATCCTGAGGTACTGAACTGTTCATATCCTTTTCCTTGTATGCACGCGATTGCGCAGGATCATTCTGGCGAGGTTATGGCCAAAAAAAATGATACAAATCATTCCGTAAGGCGGTGTCTGGCCGAAAAAGGTAAAAGTGTGAACGGTGACGCTACGAAAGTGATCGGCTTAACAATGTGGTGTAAATGTCTGGTTTGACCACGCATTATTGCGTTTCAAAGTTGTTAAATTTTATCCGTTGTTCTAGAAACAAAATGTAACATCTCACTGTTTCACAACAACGGATAACCATTATGAACAACTCAGGGAAATACCTTATATGGGCAGGGCTCTCCGTTGTGGGAGCCTTTGCCCTGGGCTACATCGCCCTCAACCGGGGGGAGCAGATCAATGCGCTCTGGATCGTGGTCGCCTCCGTCTGCATTTATCTGATAGCATACCGTTTTTATGGCCGTTATATCGCGAAGACGGTACTGGGCGTAGACGGCACGCGCATGACGCCGGCCGTGCGTCATAACGATGGTCTGGACTACGTGCCGACCGATAAAAAAGTGCTGTTCGGTCACCATTTCGCGGCGATTGCCGGGGCAGGCCCGCTGGTGGGGCCGGTACTGGCGGCGCAGATGGGCTATCTGCCGGGGATGATCTGGATCCTCGCGGGGGTGGTGCTGGCGGGCGCGGTGCAGGACTTCATGGTGCTGTTCGTCTCCACCCGTCGCGACGGTCGTTCGCTGGGTGAGCTGGTGAAAGAGGAGATGGGGGCAACTGCCGGGGTGATTGCGCTGGTGGCGACCTTTATGATCATGGTCATCATCCTCGCGGTACTGGCGATGATTGTGGTGAAAGCCTTGACCCACAGCCCGTGGGGAACCTATACCGTCGCCTTCACCATTCCGCTGGCGCTGTTCATGGGGATCTACATTCGCTATCTGCGTCCGGGACGCATTGGTGAAGTTTCAGTCATTGGCCTGGTGTTCCTGGTGTTTGCTATTATCTCCGGTGGCTGGGTGGCGGAAAGCCCGACCTGGGCACCGTTCTTCGACTTCACCGGCGTGCAGCTGACCTGGATGCTGGTGGGCTACGGCTTCGTGGCGGCGGTGCTGCCGGTATGGCTCCTGCTGGCCCCGCGTGACTACCTCTCTACGTTCCTGAAAATTGGTACCATCGTCGGGCTGGCGATCGGCATTCTGATTATGCGCCCGACCCTGACCATGCCTGCCCTGACCAAATTCATTGACGGCACCGGCCCGGTCTGGACCGGCAATCTGTTCCCGTTCCTGTTTATCACCATCGCCTGTGGGGCAGTGTCTGGCTTCCATGCGCTTATCGCCTCCGGGACCACGCCGAAGATGCTGGCGAATGAAAATCAGGCCTGCCTGATTGGCTATGGCGGCATGCTGATGGAATCCTTCGTGGCGATTATGGCGCTGGTCTCGGCCTGTATTATCGACCCGGGCGTGTACTTCGCGATGAACAGCCCGATGGCGGTACTGGCCCCGGCCGGCACTGTTGACGTGGTCGCCTCTGCTGCGCAGGTGGTGAGCGGCTGGGGCTTTGCGATTACCCCTGAAACGTTGACGCATATCGCTAACGAGGTCGGCGAGCAGTCGATTATCTCCCGTGCGGGCGGGGCGCCGACGCTGGCGGTGGGTATGGCCTACATCCTGCACGGTGCGCTGGGCGGGCTGATGGATGTCTCGTTCTGGTATCACTTCGCCATTCTGTTCGAGGCGCTGTTTATCCTGACGGCGGTGGATGCCGGTACGCGCGCGGCGCGCTTTATGTTGCAGGATCTGCTGGGGGTGATCTCCCCGAATCTGAAACGTACCGATTCACTCCCGGCTAACCTGCTGGCGACGGCACTGTGCGTGCTGGCGTGGGGCTACTTCCTGCATCAGGGCGTGGTCGATCCGCTGGGCGGCATTAACACCCTGTGGCCGCTGTTCGGTATCGCCAACCAGATGCTGGCGGGCATGGCGCTGATGCTTTGTGCCGTAGTCCTGTTCAAGATGAAGCGCCAGCGTTACGCATGGGTGGCGCTGGTGCCAACGGCGTGGCTGCTGATCTGTACCCTGACAGCAGGCTGGCAGAAAGCCTTCAGCCCGGACAACAAGGTGGGCTTCCTGGCCATTGCCAACAAGTTCCAGGCGATGATCGACAGCGGCAAGATCCCGGCGCAGTACACCGAATCTCAGCTGTCCCAGCTGGTGTTTAACAACCGTCTGGACGCCGGGCTGACCATCTTCTTTATGGTGGTGGTTGTGGTGCTGGCGTTGTATTCTCTGAAAACCGCGCTGGCGGCGTTGAAAGTCGACACGCCAACGGCGAAAGAGACGCCGTATGAGCCAGTGCCTGAGAACCTGGACGAGATTGTCACCCAGGCGAAAGGGGCGCATTAACCCGTGTGCCGGGTGGCGGCTTCGCCTTACCCGGCCTACATTTCTTATCCTCCCTCTCCCTCCGGGAGAGGGCCGGGGTGAGGGAAACAAACGAGAAACTGATTATGTTCGACACCCTTTCCAAAGCAGGTAAATACCTGGGCCAGGCCGCTAAAATGATGATTGGCGTGCCGGATTACGACAACTACGTCGAGCATATGCGCGTCAACCACCCGGATCAGACGCTAATGACCTACGAAGAATTTTTCCGCGACCGTCAGGACGCCCGCTACGGCGGTAAGGGCGGGGCGAAGTGCTGTTAACCCTCTTTTGGTAAATAGAGGCTGATCTGCTCCTGTTTACAGCCGTAAATTGCCGCCAGCTTTTCGCGGGTGCGCTTTTGCGGTCGGGAGTCCAGCGCCTCCAGCTGTGACACGGCGGACTGACTGATGCCAAGCTTCTCCGCCACCTCCTGCTGGGACATACCGCGTAAAATGCGCCAGGCGGCCTGTAGGCTGACGTTTTCGTTATGCATGATGTCGCACACTTCACCCGGTAAACCTACGTTATCGTAGATGTCTGATTCGTAAGGGATGTCTTCCCAGTCGTTTTCATCATCGTCATCGTACTCAAGCATGGCTAAACGCATGCGAAAATATTCACCGTAGGGTATGACAACATACTGTTTTTTTCCTTCTTCATCCTTGATGAACTGAATAGTCATATTCCGTATGCTCCTCATGAAGGTAGGTAGTGATTGTCCGGCGTTTTACTGCCACTACGTAGCAGATATCACCCGGCGGATCCCCGAAGGTGTAAATGACCCTGTAATCACCTAATCGCAACCTGTAGTGGTTTTCGGGAGAAGATAATTTCTTGATATCCGCGACAGGTGATGTTTTATCGTCCATCTTCTCCAGCCTGAATTTAATGCGGTTCTGATATCGAGGATCGATTTTAGAAAACTGCTTCTCTGCTGTTTTAGACCAGACAATCTTCATCCGTACCTCCACTGTACGCCCACACAAAACATAAGGAAATAATAAGACTATTAGATAAATTCCGAATTTCTTATGGGGTACTGTAGAGCGGAGAAAAACCGCGAGAAAGCGGCAAAACGCGAATCGTCGAGGCGACTCGAACAGGCCTCTGCCGGGCGACAGAGGCATACAGTAAATTTGCGATCAGGCGTTCAGACCGCCGTCGACATCCAGACCGGCGCCGGAAATTTGCCCCGCAGCCGGGCTGGCGAGGAAGGTGACCGCCGCTGCGATATCCTCCGGCTGGCCGTAATGACCAAGCGCGATCATCCGGCGCTGGGCTTCCGCCTGCTCGCCGTCTTCCGGGTTCATATCGCTGTTGGTCGGGCCGGGATGAACCAGGTTGACGGTAATGCCGCGCGGGCCTAAATCGCGGGCCAGACCCCGGGTAAGGGAGTTTAGGGCCGATTTGGTCATCGAGTAGACGGCGATCCCCGGCTGCGCCACGCGGTTCGCCAGACAGCTGCCGATGTTGATGATGCGTCCGCCGTCAGACATATGCACCAGCGCTTCCTGAATGGCGATCACCACGCCGCGGATATTGACGTTGATCAGAGCGTCGATGTCCGCCAGGGTCATGGACTCCAGCGGGCCGCCGCGTGCAATCCCGGCGTTATTGACCAGAATATCCAGCCCGCCGAGGGAGCGCGCCGCCTGCGTGACCGCATCCTGAATCGCCTGCGCGCTGGCGCTGTCGGCCTGAATCGCCTCGCCGTGTCGCCCCAGCGCGTTGATTTCATCGACGACCTGCTGGGCTTTATCGACGGATTTTTCGTAGGTGATAACCACATCGGCACCGGCGCGTGCCAGCGACAGCGCAATTGCCCGACCCAGCCCACGACTGGCGCCGGTGACCAGCGCCTTTTTACCTGTTAAATCGATCTGCATGATGACCTCGTTGCAAGAGTGGAGAGAATCATCATTAGGTATAGCCCGTCGGCGCGATTAACGGCTGAAGGATTCCACCTTCTCAAACGCGGCGCGCAGAACGTCAGGGCTTAACGTAATCGGTAAAAAGTGAATCGACTCCACCGGGCGCAGGGTGTGAGCAATGACCTTGTCCAGCTCGTCGCGGTTATGGATATCGACCTCCAGCGCGCGAAGCGTGGTCGGCAGGTTAAAACGCTGGTATGCCGCCACCAGCTGCGTCAGCACGTCCTCCTGACCGAGCAGGGCGCTCTGCACCAGAATGCCGTAGGCCACCTTGGTGCCGTGGAGGTATTTTTCCGTCTGCGGCAGCACGGTTAAGCCGTTGTGCACCGCATGTGCCGCCGCCACGCGGGTATAGCGTTCGCCCAGACCGCCGACCATACCGCCACCGGCGATAACGGCGTCCACCACGTCCCGAAACGCCTGCGTCTGGTCGCCGCGCTGCTGGTCGGCCAGCGCCTCTTCGCTGCGCTCCAGCAGCACGTCGCGGATCGCCAGCGCACCGTTCAGGCCAAGACGCACGGTCAGCGGCAGGTTTTCCGGTTCAGGGGCGAGTACCGCCGCTTCGTACCACTTCGCCAGCGTATCGCCGATGCCTGCCAACAGGTATTCCGCCGGGGCGTTAAGGATGATTTGCGGCTCCACCAGCACCAGATAGTTGGCGTCGTCAAAAATCTCAAACTGTAGCGCCTGCCCGGCATCGTTGTACCACACGGAGAGCGGGGTCCACGCCGCGCAGGTGGCGGCGATGGTGGGAATGCCCACGAACGGCACGCCCAGACGACGCGCCACGGCCTTGACGGTATCCATTACCGCACCGCCGCCCACGCCAATCACCACGCTGGCTTCACCACCCGACGCGTTCACCAGATGAGTGACGTCACGCTCGCTGCAATGGCCCTTAAACAGCAGATGTTTTGCCCCCGTTGCGTTAAAACTCTGCGGCAGATAAGGGCGTGCGCCCTCGATAGCCCGCTCGCCGTAGATCCACACCGCGCGGGAAAGCTGTTCCGGAGTAAAGAAATCATCCAGGTGCGCAAGGCTTCCCGGATGAGAGAAGTAGTTCGCCGGGCCGGGCACGACGCGGATATTGGTGTTGCTCATGAAGTTGTCCTTTTTTAGCAAGCGCTAACCCGATGTTATGTCTGGACATCCGGATGGCTAATAATATTTCGCTTTATCTTATGCCTTTTCCGTCGTTGTCAGTCAACCGGAGCTGTGAAAAATTCGCTAAATCAGAAGAGTAATGAAGGATTTACGCGGATGGTTTCCAGTCGCCTTGAGATGCGCGGTATCAGCCTGGCCTTTTCCGGCTTTCAGGCCCTGTCGCGCGTGGATTTCACCCTGAATGGCGGGTCGGTGCATGCGCTGACCGGCGCCAACGGCGCGGGAAAATCGACGCTGATGGCGGTGCTGTGTGGGACGCACGATCGTTATGAAGGCGAAATCTGCATTAACAACCAGCAGGTAAGCATCCGCGAGCCGCTGGACGCCAAACGGCTGGGTATCCACCTTGTGCAGCAGGAGGTGGACGTGGCGCTGATCCCCGGGCTGAGCATTGCGGAGAACATTATGCTCGACCAGCTGGCGCAGCCGGGACACCGCTACAGCTGGCGCGCGATTCGTCAGCAGGCGCGGCAGGCGCTGGCGCAGCTGGATGTTTCGCTGGACGTTCGCCGTTCCATCGACAGCTGCACGCTGGCTGAAAAGCAGCAGATTTTGCTGGCGCGGGCGCTCTCGCACCACTGCCGTTTTCTCATTCTTGATGAGCCCACTGCGCCGCTGGACGCGCACGAAAGCGAGCGTCTGTTTGCGGTAGTAAGACGTCTGCAACAGCAGGGCATTGGCGTGGTGTTTATTTCTCACCGCATTCACGAGCTGAAGGCCATCTGCGACACCCTGACGGTGCTGCGCGACGGCAGGCTGATTGAGTCCGGCCCGATGGCGGATCTGAGCGGAGAGGAGATCGTCGAGAAGATGCTCGGCCACGAGCTGAGCGATATCTATCCGCCCCCGCGACCGCCGCACGGTGAAGAGATGCTGCTGCGGGTGGAAGGCCTGCACGACGACGCGTTGCTGAAAGATATCTCCCTGCATCTGCGCAAAGGTGAAATCCTCGGCATTGCCGGGCTGGCGGGGGCGGGGAAAACGGAACTCTGCAAGGCGCTGTTTGGCGCCAGCAAAAGCCGCGTGGCGCGCGGCGAGCTGAACCATCAGGCCTGGAAACCGCGCGATCCGGCAGACTCGGTGCTACGCGGTCTGGCGCTGGTGCCGGAGGAGCGGCGCAAAGAGGGCATTTTTATCGACGAGCCGGTGAGCATGAACCTTGCCGTGTGCGCCGATAACAGTTTCTCGCGCTGGAGCCTGTTTGGTCATCGTCAGGCGTGGCGCTGGGCGGAAGAGGTGATTGCCCGCGTCGGCGTGCGCACGCGCGGGCCGGGGCAGGTGCTGCGTCGGCTTTCCGGCGGTAACCAGCAGAAGGTCGCCATCGGGAAATGGCTGCGCAATGACGCCAGCGTGCTGATATTCGACGAGCCGACCAAAGGCGTGGACGTGAAGGCCAAAACCGATCTGTTTCAACTGATCGACGGCCTGGCGCGCGAGGGCAAAGGGGTGATTTACGCCTCGGGTGAATTTGCCGAGCTGGTCGGTCTGTGCGACCGCATCTGCGTGCTGTGGGACGGGCGCATCGTGGCGGAAATCGCCGGGGCAGAGGCCCGGGAAGAAACACTACTTTATTATTCAACCGGAGGAACGGCGTCGTGAGCAAGGCCCTTTCAGTGACCACGGCGGCGTCTGGCCGTCAGCAGATTTTCGATTTTCTTTATAAGTGGGGCATGCTGCTGACCGTCGTCGCGCTGGTGGCGGTGTTTGGCCTGGCGTCGGACAGCTTCCTCGACCCGAACAACATCATCAACATTCTGCGCTCGATTGCCATCGTGACGGTGATTGCCGTTGGCGTCTCTATTTCGCTGACCGTCGGCGGGTTCGACCTCTCCGTAGGATCTACCGCGTCGCTGGCGAACGCGCTGGTGATTTCGCTTTTCGTCTGGCACGGCTTCGGCACCACCGAGTCGATTCTGCTGACCCTCGCGCTCTGTACGCTGGTCGGCCTGTTAAACGCCTTTCTGATCGTCATCCTGCGCATTCCGGACATGCTCGCGACCCTTGCCAGCCTGTTTGTCATCCAGGGTGTGGCGATGACCTACAGCTACGGCGGGTCGATTACCGAGAACATGGTGCTGCCGAGCGGCGACATGGCGGAAGGGACCATTCCGGCGGCGTTTGGCCTGCTGGGGCAGGTGCCGACCATTGTGATCGTCATGCTGGTGGTGACGATTCTGGCACAGCTGGGCCTGTCGCTGACCACCCATGGACGCCGGATGTACGCCATTGGCGGCAACCCCGAAGCCGCGCGCCTCTCCGGCATTCGCACCACCCGCTACAAAGTGGCAGCCTACGTGATTGCCTCTCTGCTGGCGGGGCTGGGCGGCATTCTGCTGGCCTCGCGCATTGGTTCATCGCAGGTGAATGCGGGCGGCGGCTACCTGATGGACGCGGTGGCGGCGGCGTGGATCGGCTTCTCGCTGGCCGGATCCGGCAAGCCGAACGCGCTGGGTACGCTGGTGGGGGCGGTGATCCTCGGCGTGCTGTCGAACGGGCTGGTGATGCTCTCCGTGCCGTATTACGCCATGGACATTATAAAAGGGCTGGTGCTCGCGGTAGCGCTGGCGATTACCTACATACAAAAACGCTGACAACACAACGGGATAATAAATGAAAAAGATTGCGCTCTCTTTGGTAGCTTTTGGGTTACTCACTTCTCTGCCGGGCCTGGCGGCTACCCCCGCGCCTGTTCCGACCGCCATTGCCAGCCATGACGGCCCGATCCGCATCGCGGTGATCCGCAACCTGGGCTCGGACGACAACACCACGCAGTTTGTTGCCGGGGCGATTCAGGAAGGGAAAAAGCTCGGCTTTAAGGTCAGCACCTTTTTAAGTAACGGGGACGACGCCAAATTCCAGGATTTCGTTAACCAGGCCATCAGCCAGAAATACGACGGGATTATTCTCTCTCAGGGGCGCGATCCGTACTCCACCGCGCTGGTGAAGAAGGCGGTGGATGCCGGGATCAAAGTTTCGGTGTTTGATACCGCTGTGAACGGCGAGATCCCGGGCGTAACCGTTACCCAGCAGGACGATGCCTCCCTGACCAACCTCTCTTTCGGCCAGCTGGCGAAAGATTTCAACGGCAAGGCCAATATCGTCAAGCTATGGGTCGCGGGCTTCCCGCCGATGGAGCGCCGTCAGGCAGCGTATAAAGAGTTGCAAAAGCAGTACCCGGAGATTAAAGAGCTGGAGTCCATCGGCGCGGTCTCCTCTGACGTGCAGGGCGATACCGCCAACAAGGTGGGCGCGATCCTCGCGAAATACCCGAAAGGTAAAATCGATGCCATCTGGGGTACCTGGGATGCCTTCAGCCAGGGCGCGTATAAGGCGCTGAAAGAGAACGGCCGCACCGAGATCAAACTCTACAGCATCGACATCTCCAACCAGGATTTACAGCTGATGCGCGAGCCGGGTAGCCCGTGGAAGGTGAGCGTGGCGGTAGATCCGAAGCTGATTGGCGCGACCAACGTACGCCTGATCGCCAACAAGATTGCCGGTGAAGCCACGCCTGCCACCTACGACTTCAAAGCCGCTGCGATCCCGCAGGCGCTGCTGACCGCGCAGCCGGGGGCGGTGAACGTGGCGTCTCTGGGGAAAATCATTCCGGGCTGGGGCCAGACGGAAGATTTTGTTGCGCCGTGGTTTGCGACGCTGGAAGCCAGGTCAAAATAATGCCCGGTGGCGCTTTGCTTACCGGGCCTACGGTGTTGTAGGCCGGATAAGGCGCAGCCGCCATCCGGCGAAAGGACTTATACATGTCTGCATTACCTCAACCCGAATACAGCCGCAATATGCGGCTAATTGGCCATAGCGATCAGGGCGGTCGCCCGGACGGCGTGCAGCTGATGGTGCACCGCGGTTTCGCCTATATCGGCCATATGGTGTCGCAGGGCTTTTCGATAGTGGATGTGCGCGACCCGAAAAAACCAAAAGCCGCAGGATACGTGCCTGCGCCGCCGGGTACCTGGAATGTGCATCTCCAGGCGCATGACGACCTGCTGCTGGTGATCAACGCCCGGGATCTGTTTGCCGATGCGCGTTTTGCCGACGAGAAGGTCTACTACACCCGCCAGGTGGGGGAGACCGTCAGCGATGTGCAGGATAAAGGCTGGAGCGCCGGGCTTCGCGTCTTTGATATCTCCACACCGGACAGGCCACGCGAGATAGGCTTTTTATCGCTGAGCGGCATCGGCATTCACCGCATCTGGTACGTCGGTGGCCGCTGGGCGTATGTCTCAGCGCTGATAGACGGCTTTACCGACTACATCTTTCTGACCATCGATCTGGCGGACCCGCGCAAGCCTGAAGTGGCGGGACGCTGGTGGCTGCCGGGGATGAATCAGGCCGAAGGCGAACAGCCGAACTGGCCGGAAGGCAAACGCTACGCCCTGCACCATGCGATTATTGCAGGCGATACCGCGTACGGCAGCTGGCGCGACGGTGGCCTGACGCTGCTGGACGTGAAGGACCGCACCCGGCCTAAGCTCATTAGCCACCGTAACTGGAGCCCGCCGTTTGGCGGCGGGACGCACACCGCGCTTCCGCTGCCGGATCGCGATCTGCTGGTAGTGCTGGACGAGGCGGTGCTGGATAACCAGCAGGACGGCGAGAAGCTGATCTGGCTGTTTGATATCCGCGAGCCGTCGAACCCGGTGAGCATTTCTACCTTCCCGCAGCCGGATGAAACCGACTACGTGGCGAAAGGGGCGCATTTCGGCCCGCACAACCTGCACGAGAACCGGCCGGGGAGCTTTGTCAGCTCAACGCTGATCTTCGCGACGTACCAGAACGCGGGCGTGCGCGCGTATGACATTTCCAATCCGTATCGCCCGGTAGAAACGGGGGCGCTGGTGCCCGCGGCGCCGGAAAAGATGATGGATACGCGGCCCAATCGCCCGCAGGTGATCCAGTCGTGCGACGTGTTTGTGGATGCGCAGGGGATTATTTACAGCACGGATTATAACGGTGGGATGTCAGTGATTGAGTATCTGGGGTGAGTTTTTGCCGGGTGGCGGCTTCGCCTTACCCGGCCTACATTTTGCACCCGTAGGCCCGGTAAGCGCAGCGCCACCGGGCAAACGTTCTCAACTGTACTGCCGCACCCGCGCGACCAGCTCTTCCGCGCTGTCGATGCGGTCAGCAATCACAATCAGCGCCTTGCCGAGGGATATCGCGTGGCGCAGGCATTCGTGACGCATCGCTTCATCCTGAATGGTGTCGATATCCGCCACATGGGAAAGCCCGACGCTGCGGCGAATCAGCTCGGTGCCGCAGAAACCGATGGCGTCATGCCAGACCTTTTTCAGGAACGCAGAGGCATAGCCCGGCGCGCTCAGCGCGGCGTCGCGCGTTTTCTCGTTCGCCAGCGCCTGGAAGCGCTCCGCTAAGGTGTTCCACAGTTCCTGAATATCGGTCAGGCGCTGCTCGCGCGCGGCGGCGGCATCGCGAATGCCCAGATGCCCCGGCAGGCCGCAGAAGTTCAGCAGCAGGTTGCCGATGGCAGTGCCAACGTCAAAGCCAATCGGGCCAAAGTAGCCGAACTCGGCGTCGATGGCCTTCAGGCTGCCATCGGCCACAAAAATTGAGCCGCTGTGAATGTCCCCGTGCAGCAGGGCTTCGGCATGCGAAAAGAAGCGGTGCTTCAGGGAGGCCACAGCGATTTTAAGCTGGGCGTCGTCGCGCAGGGCGGCAACATCGTTCTCCAGATCGGCCGGGTAGCTGTTGCGCGAGTGGATCTGGTACGGATCGTTAAAGAACAGATCTTCAGTGATCTCGCACATCTCCGGGTTGATGAATTTTGCCACCTGCGCTTTTTTCTCGTGCGGATGCAGATAAAAATCGCTGGTGTGGAACAGGGTGTGAGCCAGATATTCACCCAGCTGCCGCGCCGCCTGCGGGTAGTAAATGTTGTTAATCAGCTCGCCGCGCCAGATGCGATGGCTGGAGAGATCTTCCATCACCATCACCGCCAGTTTCGGGTCAAAGTGGTGGATTTTCACCGTGTGCTCAGGGCTGTGCTTGTAATGCTCGACCAGGGTTTGCGCCTCCAGGCGAGCGCGATCCAGCGTCAGCGGCCAGGACTCGCCGACGCAGCGCACATAGGGCAGCGCCTGCTTAACGACGATGCGGCTCACGCCCGCGCGGTCGAAAACTTTAAAGACCAGGTTGAGGTTACCGTCGCCGATTTCCTGCGCCTCCACCAGCGATGACGGATCGTCAAGTCCGCCAAACTGCCTGGCATACTCCACGGCGTCCTGAGCGGTAAAGGTACGGTATTGCGACATGGCCTGCTCCTCAGTTTTGCTAATTAAGACATGTAGACGTCTATACATCTGGATTTCATCCTGACACAATGTGCTACAACAACGCAACAGGGAATTAACGACATGCAGACATTACAGACGACCAGCCTGCGGGTGGCGAATAATCAGCTCTTTATTCTCGACCAGCAGGCGCTTCCGCAGGAGAAACGCTGGCTGGATGCCTCGACGGTGGAGGCGCTGGTTGGGCATATCCACGCTCTGCGCGTGCGTGGCGCGCCGTTGATTGGTCTCTCTGCAAGCCTGCTGCTGGCGCTGTTAGCGGAAAGCGGTAAAGGCCGCGACGAGCTGGCGGCGGCGCTGGAGACCCTGCGTGCCTCCCGCCCGACGGCGGTGAACCTGATGAACAATCTCGACCGCATGAAGATTGCGCTGTGGCAGGAAGCGTTCGTTCCGGCGCTGGTGGCTGAAGCGCTGCGCCTGATTAATGAAGACAAACGGCTTTGCGACGCGATTGCGAAAGCGGGTAGCGCGCTGGTGAAGCCCGGCAGCCGCCTGCTGACCCACTGCAATACCGGCGGGCTGGCAACGGCGGGCGTCGGTACGGCGCTGGGTGTGATTGCCCGCGCGCATCAGGAAGGCAACGTCAGCAACGTCTGGGTGGATGAAACCCGTCCGCTGTTGCAGGGCGGCAGGCTGACCGCATGGGAGCTGGGCGAGCTGGGCGTGCCTTATCAGCTGATTACTGACTCCATGGCCGCCAGCCTGATGGCAAAAGGGCAGGTGGATGCCGTGTGGGTGGGGGCAGACCGCATTGCCGCCAACGGCGACGTGGCGAACAAAATCGGCACCTATTCCCTGGCGGTGCTGGCGAAGTTCCACGGTATTCCGTTCTACGTCGCCGCCCCGCAAACGACCCTCGACCGGGACTGCCCGAACGGTGACGCGATCCCGATTGAGCAGCGCGCGGCCAGCGAAGTGACGGGCGTGGCGGGAAGCTTTGGCGCGGTGCAGTGGGCGCCGCAAGAGGCGCAGGTCTATAACCCGGCGTTTGACGTTACCCCCGCCTCGCTGATTAGCGGCTGGGTGCTGGATACGGGCGTGGTCACCCCTGAAGAGGTAGCGAAAGGGAAATTCGCCTGAGTGGGACTATCCTTGTAAGGGGTTCCCTTTAGAGGACGTTATCGTGACGCTCGATCCTGAAACAGACTTAAAACTGGAACGCGTGGTGGATGCACCGCGCGACCTGCTGTGGCTCTGCTGGACCACACCGGAGCACATCAAAAACTTCTTCATTCCTGCTCCCCATAAGGTGACTGAATGCGACCTCGATCTGCGCGTGGGTGGGCGATTCAATACCGTGTTTGAGGTGGACGGGCAGCGGATGGATAACCGGGGCGTATTTCTTGAAATCGATCCGGGGAACAAGCTGGTCTTTACCGATGGCTATACTGAGGGCTGGAAGCCGGCTGAAACGCCGTTTATGACGGCGATCCTGCTGCTGGAAGATGTAGGGGAGGGCAAGACCCGCTACACGGCGATAGCGCGTCACCCAACGAAGGAAATCCGCGAGCAGCATGAACAGATGGGCTTCCACGAAGGGTGGGGCGTGGTGTTGGATCAGCTGGTGGGGTATGTGAAAGGGCTAAAACGGTAGTGCTCTAAGACCCCCTCTCCCTTGAGGGAGAGGGCTGGGGTGAGGGGGGATAATTCATTGATTATGTTGAAGACAGATTTCTCTTTTTGGTATTCCTCATCTGACGAAATACTCGCTTCCCTTTTCATCAAAGTATCTTTCCGGCCATATCACATCGGGTGGAATGTCTGGCGCCTGAGCGGTAAGCAGTTCACCTTTGGGCCATGGTCGGGTAAGCGCATTTGCCAGTGTGGATGAGGAAAGGCCAGCCTTTCTGGACAACGCAGCCAGGCTTGTTCCATGTTTCTTTAGTGCAGCGATAATATCGGCCGGGTGCCAGTTCTGATGCTGCATTGTGTCCTCCTTACATGTGTTCGTTACGTGCTCAATTATCCTGTTTTGGGATGAGAAGGCAACGGGAGGATATTCGATTTCAGGATATTTGTATGGAATCGGAACAATGGCTTCAGTTTACTCGGATGAATACCAGCGTGTTATCAATGCGTTGAAGAAAGCGCGTAAAGAGAAGGCGATGACTCAGGCGCAGCTTGCGGAGGCACTGGGAAAACCACAATCGTTTATTGCTAAAGTGGAAAACGGTGAGCGTAGGTTGGACGTGGTGGAGTTTGTGCATCTGGCGAGGCTGGTTGGCGCAGATGTGCAGAGGATTATCGCCAGCATTTAATTAATGCCTGAGTATGGAACTGACCACCTGAGCCGTATGTTCCCCTCACCCTAACCCTCTCCCCAGAGGGGCGAGGGGATAGCACGGTGCTCGCATTACTTTGCGGGGTAGGGAGAAAAGATCAGGCCAGGCGTGGATACGCATCCGCGATTGCATCGCCCGTAAACTGGGCAACCCAGCCTTCCGGATTGTCGAAAATACGAATGGCGGTAAAGTTCGGCTCTGAACCCATGTCAAACCAGTGCGGCGTGCCTGCGGGTACGGAAATCAGGTCGTTTTTCTCGCACAGCACCTGATACACCTCATCGCCGATGTGCAGGCAGAATAGTCCCGCCCCTTCCACGAAAAAGCGCACTTCGTCTTCGCCGTGAGTGTGCTCGTTGAGAAACTTCGCGCGCAGCGCCTCTTTCTGCGGATTGTCGGCGCGAAGGCTAATCACGTCCCAGCTCTGATAACCTTTCTCTGCCACCAGCTTGTCGATTGCATGCTGATACGCCTCAATCACGGCTTCAGGCGCGGGATCCTGCCCTAAATCACGGTCTGCCGCCCAGCGTTCAAACCGCACGCCTTTGGCGTTGAGCTGTTGGGCAATCTCGGCGGCGTCGGTGCTGTGCCACAGGTGCTTACTGGCGTCTTTATCGGAATAAATGGTCAATGCGCTCATGAAGGGATCTGCTCCGGGTTAATCTCGTCAAACTGGTGGATCTGATGGTGATGGCTTGCGCCGTCATCTTCACCGCGTATCAGTTGCAGGGTGCGAAAACCCGCCTGTTCAGCCGCGTCCAGCTCCTGATGAATATCCGACAGGAACAGGATCTGCGACGGGGCGATGCCCGTTTGCGCCGCAATATTTTGATAAGACTGCACCTCACGCTTGGCACCGATGCGGGTATCAAAATAGCCGCTGAACAGATGAGTAATATCACCTTCGTCGCTGTAGCCAAATAACAGTTTCTGCGCGGCGACGGAGCCAGAGGAATAAACATAGAGATCAATCCCTTGTGCCTTCCATTTTTCCAGCGCGGGCAGTACATCAGGGTAGAGATGGCCGGTAAAGTCACCGTTGATGTAACCGTCCTGCCAGATGATGCCTTGCAGGGCTTTGAGCGCCGTCGATTTGCGGTCTTCATCCATAAAGGTAAACAACACGTTGATGAGATCGCTGACGCTGGCATGCGGAGTGCTGATTTCATCGCGCAGGTTGTCCAGAATCGATTTGACCGGCTCGGCGTACTGCTGCGCGGTCACAAAGGCCGCCAGCCGCTCACGCGCGTAAGGGAACAAAACATCATGGACAAAACGGATATCGCTGGTGGTCCCTTCAATATCCGTCACAATCGCGCGAATCATACTCTCTCCCATTGTCGTAAACGCATTTCGCATTCAAATAAGAATTCTAAACCTTCCAGATGACGGCGGGCTTCGGCCACGTCGCGTCCCCAGCAGGTTAAGCCATGACCGCGCAGAAGAAAACCATAATTAAGCGGGCGTTCCTGCGCGTAATGGGCGATTCGAGAGGCGAGGGCGTCGATGTCCTGGTCATTATCAAACACCGGGATGGCCACCGTATCCCGATGCGTGGTCTGTCCGGTAAGGGATTTTTGCATCTCGAAGCCGGAGATCTTCAGCTCGGTCTCGTTGACCAGCCGCGACAGCACCGTGGCATTGACGGTGTGAACGTGCAGGACGGCGTTAGCCTCGGGGAACAGGCGGTAGATGAGGGTATGCAGCCCGGTCTCTGCCGACGGTTTACGGCCAGAAGGCGCACGGTTGGTGGCGATTTCAACCTGTAGAAAATCGGCGGTGGTCAGGCTGCCTTTGTCTTTTCCGGATTCGCTCAGCCAGCACAGATGTTCATCCTGACGCACGGACATATTGCCGCCGGTAGCGGGCGCCCAGCCTTTAGCGCCAATCCAGCGGCAGGCCTCGACCAGGTGTGTGAGTTGCAGGTTGTCTGTCATTTCCTTTTACCCTCTCGGTCAGGAATATTTATATCATTTAGACGTCTAAGCGTCTTGATTGCCAGAGACTAACATCGTGTTATAGTGTCAGCAACATAAGTATTACAGGCAGGCACACTACAATGAGCAATAACCCGTTGATCCCGCAGAGTAAACTTCCGAATCTCGGCACGACGATTTTTACGCAGATGAGCGCCCTGGCGCAGCAGCACAACGCCATTAACCTCTCACAAGGTTTCCCGGATTTTGACGGGCCGAAATATTTGCAGGAGCGTCTGGCGTACCACGTTGCGCAGGGAGCCAACCAGTATGCGCCGATGACCGGCGTGCAGGCGTTGCGTGAAGCCATTGCGGATAAAACGGCGGAGTTATACGGCCATAAGCCTGACGCGAACAGCGATATCACGGTAACCGCAGGGGCCACCGAAGCGCTGTATGCGGCGATAACCGCCCTGGTGCGTACGGGCGATGAGGTGATTTGTTTTGACCCGAGCTACGATAGCTACGCCCCGGCGATTGAACTGGCCGGTGGCGTGGTGAAACGCGTGGCGCTCCAGCCGCCGCATTTTCGTCCGGACTGGCAGGCGTTTGCCGCGCTGCTGAGCGATAAAACCCGGCTGGTGATCCTGAATACGCCACACAACCCATCGGCGACGGTGTGGCAGAAAAGCGATTTTGCCGCCCTGTGGCAGGCCATCGCCGAACGTGAAATCTATGTTCTGAGCGACGAGGTGTATGAGCACATCTGCTTTGCCGAAGAGGGTCATGCCAGCGTGCTGGCGCATCCGCAGCTTCGCGAGCGCGCAATCGCGGTATCATCATTTGGGAAAACCTACCATATGACCGGCTGGAAGGTAGGGTACTGCGTGGCGCCCGCCGCCATCAGCGCTGAGCTGCGTAAAGTGCACCAGTATTTGACGTTTGCCGTAAACACACCCGCCCAGCTGGCGCTGGCGGATATGCTGCGCGCTGAACCTGAACATTACCGGGACCTGCCAGCTTTTTACCGTGCGCGGCGGGATCGGTTTGTGACTGCCTTGAGCGAGAGTCGGCTGGAGATTTTACCCTGTGAAGGTACTTACTTCCTGCTGGCCGACTACAGCGCGATTTCCGATCTGGATGATGTCAGTTTTTGCCAGTGGCTGACGAAAGAGGTGGGCGTGGCGGCCATTCCGCTGTCGGTGTTCTGCGCCGATCCCTTCCCGCATAAACTGATTCGTCTTTGCTTTGCGAAGCAGGAGGCGACGCTGCTGGCAGCGGCTGCGCGCTTAAATTCGCTCTGACTATTCAACCGTCCAGGCTTCTGAAAAACGACGGTCCGCGAAGAGTTCCAGCAGACCGTTGATTTGCTTCAGTCGCAGCACTTCATCGCTGTCCATACCCAACTCCAGGCCAATTTTCTGCTCACTCCAGCCCATAAGCACCAGTTCTCGCACGATTTCTGACATGGCATTGATCTGGTGGCGTCCACGCGCGCGGTTGTGACGAATGGTTGTAGCCATGCGATCGAACTTTTCCTGGCGTGCTTTACGCAGGCAGGTAACAGGGAGGTAACCTTTAAGTTGACGCTTCAGAATAGCCCGATGACTGCCAAGCTCATGGCGATGGAATCCATCGACAATTTCATAGCTCTCAGGCGCATTTTCCGTCACAACGATAGGTTGTGTGAATCCATCCAGCTCCAGTGATTTGCTGAGCAACCGCTTCTCCGCCGGAGCGACATTATTTGGGTTGTAGTCATTGGCGGTGATGTCAGTCTGTTTTATCCACAATACGCAGTCGACGGGTTGATTATTAAAAGGGCTGATTTCGTGTAATGCCTGGCGAAAGGCATTAATAGCGCCGATTTTCTCTTCTTCAGAAAGGGCCTGCAGGTACGTCTGCATTTCTCTGATTATTTGCTGCTGCATAAAATCCCCCATTCCTTGCGTTTAGCTTTCACTCTTTCGCTGTAGCGTTGATAGTGTTTAGGTTTGTTTGGACTAAATGAGAGAGCCCGGCACCAGTAGTCATTGTTGAGTAAAACCTTGCAAATGCGTCGCCAGGAAGGGATATCTTTTGCGCCAATGTCACCCTCCTGCGTATCGGGAATATCGTCCAGGCCTCGCTTTTGATACCAGTGGAGATAAATTGCGATTTTATTTCGGTAATGTTCCGCCGTATTTTGCGGCATGCTGTCGAGTAGCAGCATGGCGTATTCGCGCCAGCCGAGATGGTCAGGTTTCAGGATCTTCCGGTGGCCATAAAAATGGTTATCGTGCCCGGCATAAATACCTCCACTTCGCACGCCGCAGGCGCGTTCACACATAGCCGCCCAGCGTTCGGGTTCAATGACATGATAGAGCCATAAGCCCTGACGCTGTTCCGGACCAAACGGTTCGCAGATGCGCATATAACGCGGCGGCACCCCCGCCTTGTACATCAGGTCGTATAACGGGTTATAGCAACATTTTGATTTCGCGAACCACGTCCAGATGTCGGCGGTTTTCCAGTCGTACAGTGGGTAGATATACCAGGCGTGCCCACCCGGGGCGACGGTCGTCCAGGGTTTATCGTCAGAAAAGCGCTGCTTACGCGCCGACGCGATAGCCAGAAAGCGGTTGTAAGATTCATCGGCGCGGATCCCCACCATGACTGCGGAAGGACGTCTTTGCGCATACCATTCGGCAAACTCGCGCACGAAGGCTTCAAACGTCATTCCCTGCTGATAAAAATCGAAATAGTGATAATCGGTAATGGCATCTTCTGGTGGCTGGCGAACCCAGTTTGTTCCGGGTTCCCAGCACTGCCATTCAGGTTGAAACTGTGACAGGGCGTTCTGGGTCGTGAGCGGAAGCGCTACCCACCAGAACTGGTGGATAACATCCCGATAGAGCGTTTTCATAGCGTCAACATGCTGAATGGTCGACGAGAATTGCGCTTCCCAGTCCAGAAAGATGACGTCTATTTTTCGCTTTAATTGCCGTGCTTTCTGGGCAACAAGATGCAGCATCACGGTAGAGTCTTTTCCACCGGAAAAGGAAACGCATACCTTGGGGAAATTGTTAAGCGTCCAGTGTATGCGTTCCGCAGAAGCGTCTAAAACATTTTCCTGTAAAGGGATTTTATAGTTCGACATGATTAATCGCGTCCTGCGTGTTAAATGTCTTGGGAAAATCAAAACGATATTATGGAATTATTTATCCTTAATTTCACGGAGTCATTTTTTTCGGTTCGCTTTAATTATATTCACCATGCAAATGTATTTTACGCAGACGGCGGAGAAACGCAGAGCTTATGCATTTTTTCAATGAATGTTGAAAAAACAGAGCTATTCAGTGATGAACGGCCGTAGAGCATATAGATCTTTAATTCAGGCAGCGCAAACGGTGGTTCAAGCCTTTTTAATTTCAAAGATTCTTTAAATGTTTCATAGATCGACACGGGGATATAGCCTAACAAATCAGATGAACTGACCATAGAGATGAGAGAGCTAAGGGAGTCGGTGTGAAAAGCAATATTTCTTTCCGGAAAAGCGTCATTGGCCCGACTCTGGAACTCTTTTACACCCGGATGAGCACTCTGGTAAAAAGTGAATTTCTCCTGGTATAGCGCGTCCACCGTAGCTGTGTCAGCGAGCCTTGGGTGGTCTGCTCTACAGATTAAGGCTATCGGCACCGTAGTGAAGTGGGTGCAGACCACAGAGCGATTGTGGATAGGTGCGATAGAGAAGATGAGATCGGCTTTACGATAGGCCAACAAATCTTCCGCTGATTCGGAGGAAATAAGCATATCTCTTTGTTCTATCTCATAATTCTCCTCAGATATTAAAAGCTTCAACGGTTCCAGCATCGAACCAGGAGACACCATTTGAGTGCAATAGATAACGAACTTTTTCTTGATGTCCGAGTGATGCATCATGTTGATCGTCTGCTCAAGCTGATTGAGATTTTTTTCCAGATGATGATGCAAGTTGGTACCTACCGTGGTGGGCGTAATTCCCTTCCCTGAACGGATAAACAGGGGGTCATCAAGCTGACCGCGCAGGCGTTGCAGCGACTGGCTGACGGCGGATGGTGTGATATAAAGCGTCTCGGCAGCCCTACTGATACTGAGATGTTGGTAAATGCATTCGAAGATAACTAACAGATTGAGATCGAATTTTTTTAGGTCGTAGAGGTTTGCCATGTTTCGTCCTGAGTGAGTTGAGTTTGCTGTCGTTATCACACCATGGAGTACGACAGAGTGTAGTTACCCTTTACAATCCGTGTGAATAACTCGCTTAATTTAAAATTTAAGTGATCTTAATATATCACGGCTCTGGATTATTGAAACATATCTTCAAGAGTTATTAAGATAATTTTATCTTTAAAGTGTGATTGAATTATTTGAATGACAAATGGCGTTTATATATAGCGTGAAACCCATAATGAAATTAAATTTATAATGTTTCAATGACCTGTTCGAATCTGCCTATCACAGCCATAGGCAGGACTATCCCTCTTATGCATTGCTCATTGCGCGCAGGGGTGCTGTAATCAAACCGCTGTTACGGCCTTGATACAAGGTATGTAGAGCGCAACGCAACGCCAGCTTCGGCTGGCACTGAATGTACCTGCGGGGAATTCAGGTATCAGGGCCGCCCGTTGAGGCGGCCTTTTTACTTTCAGGCTTTCCTGTAAAAGGTTCACCTTGCTGTCTTGTTGCTGTTGTAAGGTTTGGCTGATTGATTTGATAAAGCATACGCATTAGCCCCGATGAACAAAGTTGGTTACCTTACACCTCAACGAAAACACGGAGGAAGTACAGATGTCCTTGATTAACACCAAAATTAAACCTTTCAAAAACCAGGCGTTCAAAAACGGTGAGTTCATCGAAGTTACTGAGAAAGATACCGAAGGCCGCTGGAGCGTGTTCTTCTTCTATCCGGCTGACTTCACCTTCGTTTGCCCGACCGAACTGGGCGACGTTGCAGACCACTACGAAGAACTGCAAAAGCTGGGCGTAGACGTTTACTCTGTTTCTACCGATACCCACTTCACCCACAAAGCGTGGCACAGCAGCTCTGAAACTATCGCGAAAATCAAATACGCGATGATCGGCGACCCGACTGGCGCCCTGACCCGTAACTTCGACAATATGCGTGAAGATGAAGGCCTGGCTGACCGTGCGACCTTCGTTGTTGACCCGCAGGGCATTATCCAGGCTATCGAAGTTACCGCTGAAGGTATCGGCCGTGATGCATCTGACCTGCTGCGCAAAGTGAAGGCGGCTCAGTACGTTGCTTCTCACCCAGGCGAAGTGTGCCCGGCGAAATGGAAAGAAGGCGAAGCGACGCTGGCGCCATCTCTGGACCTGGTCGGCAAGATCTAAATTTCCGTCGTCCTTCACGCCATAGCTGCGTTGGCGTCGCCTGCTCACCCCGGTCACTTACTTCAGTAAGCTCCCGGGGATTCTCAGGCTAGCCGCCTTGCTCTGACGCGAAATACTCTGGAAATTGTTTCAGTCATGGGCGCACCCGCGCCCATTTCATTCCAGCACCATGATGCAAGTTGCATTCAGGCAGCCCGTATAAGGCGGCTTGCATGATGACGTTTTAAGAGAGGGAAGAATAATGCTCGACACTAACATGAAAACCCAGCTCAAGGCCTACCTTGAGAAACTGACCAAACCTGTTGAGCTGATTGCCACGCTGGACGACAGCGCGAAATCGGCAGAAATCAAAGCGCTGCTGACAGAGATTGCTGAGCTGTCGCCGAAAGTGACCTTCAAAGAAGACAACACGCTGGCAGTCCGTAAGCCTTCTTTCCTGATCGCCAACCCAGGGTCTGACCAGGGGCCGCGTTTCGCGGGTTCTCCGCTGGGGCACGAATTTACGTCCCTGGTGCTGGCGCTGCTGTGGACCGGTGGTCATCCGTCAAAAGAAGCGCAGGCGCTGCTGGAGCAGATCCGCGATATCAACGGTGATTTTGAGTTTGAAACCTATTACTCGCTCTCCTGCCACAACTGCCCGGACGTGGTGCAGGCGCTGAACCTGATGTCAGTGCTCAACCCACGCATTAAGCACACGGCGATTGACGGCGGTACGTTCCAGAACGAAATCACCGAGCGCAACGTGATGGGCGTTCCGGCGGTTTACCTGAATGGTCAGGAGTTCGGCCAGGGGCGTATGACGCTGACCGAAATCGTCGCCAAAGTGGATACCGGCGCAGAAAAACGTGCGGCGGAAGAGTTGAACCAACGTGATGCGTACGACGTGCTGATTGTTGGCTCCGGCCCGGCGGGCGCGGCGGCAGCGGTTTACTCCGCACGTAAAGGGATCCGTACCGGTCTGATGGGCGAGCGTTTCGGTGGTCAGGTTCTGGATACCGTAGACATTGAAAACTACATTTCCGTGCCGAAAACCGAAGGCCAGAAGCTGGCCGGGGCGTTGAAAGCGCACGTCAGCGACTACGACGTGGATGTCATTGACAGCCAGAGCGCCAGCAAACTGGTTCCGGCAGCGGTCGAGGGTGGTTTGCACCAGATTGAAACGGCGTCCGGCGCGGTGCTGAAGGCGCGCAGCGTGATCATTGCCACTGGCGCGAAATGGCGCAACATGAACGTGCCGGGCGAAGATCAGTATCGCACCAAAGGCGTGACCTATTGCCCGCACTGTGACGGCCCGCTGTTCAAAGGTAAACGCGTAGCGGTGATCGGCGGCGGTAACTCCGGTGTGGAAGCGGCTATCGATCTGGCGGGAATTGTTGAACACGTTACCCTGCTGGAGTTCGCCCCTGAGATGAAAGCGGACCAGGTGCTGCAGGATAAAGTGCGTAGCCTGAATAACGTCGACATTGTGCTCAATGCCCAGACGACAGAAGTGAAAGGCGACGGCAGCAAAGTGACCGGTCTGGAATACCGTGACCGCGTGAGTGGCGATATCCACAGCGTAGCGCTGGCGGGGATCTTTGTTCAGATTGGCCTGCTGCCAAACACCACCTGGCTGGAAGGCGCAATTGAGCGCAACCGCATGGGCGAGATCATCATCGATGCGAAATGCGAAACCAGCGTGAAGGGCGTATTTGCGGCGGGCGACTGCACCACCGTGCCGTACAAGCAGATCATCATCGCTACCGGTGAAGGTGCGAAAGCCTCGCTGAGCTCGTTTGATTACCTGATCCGCACCAAAACTGCATAATAAAAGAAAGCAAGACGACACCTGCAATACAAGAGGCCACCAAAAGGTGGCCTCTTTTTTTATCTGACGACCATCACCGGAATGTGGGTGTGGCGGATCACGCTGGAGGCGTTCGACCCCAGCAGGTGCGTGGTAATAGACGGGTTGCGCGAACCAATCACTACCACGTCGGCATTTAATTCCCCAGCAAGCTCATTTACGGCGTCACGCACGCTACCGAACCGGACGTGGGTTTTTATGCGGGAAGGATCGATGCTGAAGTGCCCGACCATGGTTTGCAGGCGCGTCTCGGCTTCATGCTGTAAATGCTCTTCAAAACGACGCACATCAGCAGCGAAACGATGCAGGCTCAGGCTGGCAGTGCCCGGTAAAACATGCAGAAGATGAATAACTCCGTCCTGCTGCGCGAGAAATTCCGCATGACGTACAGCTTTATCACTCAGTTCCATTTCGAAAACATCAACCGGCATAATGATTGTTTGATACATACCCGTTTCTCCTTGTTTATAAACGCTGCAATCATTCAACCACAAAATATAAATGGTTTCTGTAATCCCGACAGCACTTTTATCTCGCCAGGATAAATCTCAAAACAGCCGGATTCCGGGGCATATCCCGAGAGGTAGCTACCCTTTTATAAGCTTACCCACACCCTTTCGGAGGTTGCATGAAAGCTCTCACCTATCACGGTCCACATCATGTTCGGGTCGATAATGTCCCCGATCCGGGCATCGAACAGCCTGACGATATCATCCTGCGCGTAACGGCCACGGCGATCTGTGGTTCTGATTTGCATCTTTATCGCGGAAAAATTCCCAAGGTCCAGCACGGCGATATCTTTGGTCATGAATTTATGGGCGAGGTGGTGGAGTGCGGGAGCGAAGTGAAGAACGTGCAGAAAGGTGACCGGGTGGTGATCCCGTTTGTGATTGCCTGCGGTGACTGTTTCTTTTGCCAGATGCAACAGTACGCGGCCTGCGAAAACACGAACCGCGGGCAGGGCGCGGCGCTGAACAAAAAGCAAATTCCCGCCCCTGCCGCGCTGTTTGGCTACAGCCATCTTTACGGCGGCGTGCCGGGCGGACAGGCGGAGTATGTGCGCGTGCCGAAAGGCAACGTGGGGCCGTTTAAAGTGCCTCAGCTGCTGTCAGACGACAAAGCGCTTTTCCTGTCAGATATTCTGCCTACCGCCTGGCAGGCGGCGAAAAATGCGCAGATCCAGAAAGGCTCCAGCGTCGCCGTATTCGGGGCCGGGCCGGTGGGGTTGCTGACCATTGCCTGCGCGCGGCTTCTCGGCGCAGAGCAGATTTTTGTGGTTGACCATCATCCCTATCGACTGCGGTTTGCCCAGGAGCGCTACGGCGCGATCCCGATTAACTTTGATGACGATAACGACGCGGCGGAGAAAATCATTGAGCAAACGGCCGGGCAGCGCGGGGTGGATGCGGTGATTGATGCCGTCGGGTTTGAGGCCAAAGGCAGCACGACGGAAACGATCCTCAGTAACCTGAAAATTGAAGGCAGCAGCGGCAAAGCCCTGCGCCAGTGCATTGCTGCGGTGCGACGCGGCGGCGTGGTCAGCGTGCCGGGCGTGTACGCCGGTTTCATCCATGGCTTCCTGTTTGGCGATGCCTTCGATAAAGGGCTGAGCTTTAAGATGGGGCAGACGCACGTCCACGCCTGGCTGGGAGAGCTGCTGCCGCTTATCGAAAAAGGGTTGCTTACACCGGAAGATATTGTGACCCACTATCTTCCGCTGGCTGATGCGGAGCGCGCCTATAAGATCTTCGAAAAACGGGAGGAGGAGTGCCGCAAGGTGATCCTGGTGCCTGGCGCAGATACCCCGGAGGCAGCGCAGCAGAAAGTGAAGGGACTGGTGAATGCCTTCCCCGGCGGCGTTGTGTGAGGTTTTGTCCCCACGGCACTACAACAGAGTAAGCGTGGATTAAGCGGTTTTTGTCCGATATAAGACAATCGGTGAATTTGCGGAAAGAGGATGCAGGTGCATCCTCTGTGCAAAGCGGGGTCGCTTGTTCAGAAGGGATTAACGCAGGTAATCGCCAGCGGCTTCGGGCTGGTAGAGCAGCTCAAGTACTTCCAGATGGGCTGAGGCGCCGCCCGGGAGTTCCCAGTGGATAGTATCGCCCGTGCGCAGTCCAAGCAGCGCCGCGCCCACGGGTGCCAGCACCGAAAGCTGCATGCTGCTGTCGGTCATCTGCGCCGGATAGACCAGCGTACGGGTGAGTTCCTCCCCGGTGGTCAGGTTGCGGAACTTCACCTGGCTGTTCATGGTGACCACATCATGCGGCATGGTCTCAGGCGTACACATTTGCGCCCGGTCTAGCTCTTCGTTCAGCGCATCGGCAACCGGCAGCGAGGCGAATTCTGGTTTCTCCAACAGTCGGTCAATACGTTCTGCGTCGAGTTCATTGATGATAATCGTAGGTCTGGACATTTTTACTCCATGTCGTTAATGCTGCGTGTAACGCAGAAACCAATCCAAAAGAAAACCCTCGCCGTCTGGCAGCGAGGGTTTAACTTATCTGATGATACTGTCTGAAACCCTAAGTTTGAAGTGATGAAGATCACATTCGTGCGCCATATGAATTTTTGGCAATAAACCCGGCATCCCGATTCACGCTGAACGGAAATTTCGTTACGCTGGTAAAACTTAAACCGGGCAATGCGCGTTGCAGCCCCAGCGTAGAGAGAGCGATATGTACTTTTACCAACCGTCTCAGGGGCACGGTCTGCCGCACGACCCGCTGAACGCCATTATCGGTCCACGTCCGATTGGCTGGATTTCATCCTGTGATAAGGCCGGTCAACTGAACCTTGCCCCGTACAGCTTCTTTAACTGCTTTAACTATCGCCCACCGATCATTGGTTTTTCCAGCAACGGCTGGAAGGATAGCGTGCGGAATATTACCGAAACGGAAGAGTTTGTCTGGAATCTCGCAACGCGCGATCTGGCTGAGGCGATGAATGAAACCTCCGCCACACTCCCTCATGGCGAGGATGAATTTACCTTTGCCGGCCTGACGCCCGTAGCCAGCCAGCTTGTGAGCTCGCCGCGCGTGGCGGAAAGCCCGGTGAATTTCGAGTGTCGATTGTCACAGTGCATTCAGTTGACCGGCGCGGATGGGACACCGATTGATACCTGGCTGGTGCTCGGCGAAGTGGTGGGCGTCCATATCGCTGAGAGTTTGCTGGAAGAGGGGATTTACCAGACCGCGAAAGCGCAGCCCATTCTGCGTGCGGGTGGACCGTCAGCCTACTACGGCATCAGCGACAGCCATCGCTTCGATCTGGTACGCCCGGATGCGCGCAGGAACAATCAGTAACCAGCTTTATCGATAACAAACTGTTTGCCGCAGTTGCCCGGATGCGGCTGTGGCGCAAAGGTGCTGGCTGAGAGCGAGTTGTTAATGGTGCTGGATTTTAGCGAGATCTGCATCTCGGTCAGATAAGCCGGATTGCCATGGCAGGTAAGCTTGAACGCTTTTACGTTCTGTTTCCCCCAGCTTTTGGCCACGGCTGCATCAAAGTCGCTACGGCGGACGGTCTTGCCATAGTTTTCCGCCAGAAATTCCCCAACCGCACTATTTTTCACTTCCTGGTTCATGCGCACCATGGTGCCGAAGTAAGCGTCGGGATCAAAACCAAAGCAGACGCCGTGTTTCGCGTATTCATAACGTTCAAGGCAGGAGTTGCCGCCCGCGCCGGGCATCACGCTGTTCAGCTTCGCCGCGCCCGTTAGCGATAGTCCGGTCTCTGCGGCGTCACATTTGCGGCTGGCTTTTGCTTCCGGCATATTCGGAACCGGACGAGTGGCACAGCCGAAGCGCATCCAGCGGCGTTCATCCACTCCGCGAGCGGCAATAGATTTCGGCAGCGCTGGCCATAAGCCGTGGACGGTCAGAAAATCGGTTTTGTTGCTGCTCTCTTTTTGCAGGCGACACTCTTCCGGTTCGTCACGGTTGCGTTCGACCATACTCTGGCAAAATCCCGTTTGCCAGGAAAGCGCCAGAACGTAGCGATCGAAATCGCCGTACTGGGTTGGCTTAAGCGGATCTGCCTGAATTGAGAAGACACAGAGTGCAAGCGCTACTGCGCCAGACGGGATAACGATATCCTTCCTGAACATTTGCTTTCCTGATTGGTTGGGCGCGATTAATTTCTGAGGGTTATTAAAGCACAAAAAGCGCCCGCAGGCGCTTTTTGGAAAGCAGGAATTTCGCTTAGGCAGCGCCGGGAACCAGCACTTCGGTGGCGATAATAACGATAATCAGGCCAACCAGCACCGGCACTGACGTGCGTTTTACCACTTCAAACGGAGAGATTTTTGCCATCCCCGCCACCGCAACCACCACGCCCGATACCGGAGAAATGGTACGACCCAGGTTGGAGGCCTGGAGCATCGGAATGGACAGGTAAGCCGGGTTGATGCCGGAGGAGTGTGCCAGCTTAGGGATCATCTCAACAAACGCATAGAACGGCGCGTTACCGGAGCCGGTAGTCATCGCCGCCAGCATGGTCAGTACCACCAGCACCAGCATCAGGATAATGCTGGCCGAGCCGAACGAGGTGGCGATAGAGATCAGGCTCTGGATAAAGCCGATGGTGCTCAGCCCCTGAGCAAACACCCCTGCGGCAACCAGCAGCATCACCACGCCCGCGAAGGCATCCGCCATGCCGCGGAAGGCGACTTCAAGACCCGTGAACACCTTCTGGGTATTAAAGCCACGAACAAATTCCAGGATGGCCGCCAGCAGCATACAGATCACCAGGATAGTGATGATGTGCAGCTGAGGGCCCCATTTGCCGTCAAAAATAAGCACGCCAATAATCGGCGTGAAGGGCAGGATGGAATAAAACGCCGGGGCGGTAGTGGTGATTTCACTGACGTCCATCATCTCATGGCTGACGTTCTCTTTCTTATCGAGGTAGCGTTGCCAGAAGAAATGCGCCACGCCCATGCCGAGAATAGCGGTGATGGAGATTGGCAGTGTGGTTTTAAAGGCGAAGTCAATCAGCGACATTTCCGCGGCTTTCGCGGCCAGCACCACGTCACCGGAAGTAGGGGAGAGAATAATCGCCGCCGGAGAGGCGCAAATAGCCGCCGCTGCGCCACGGCTGATCCCGACGTTAACCATTACCGGGAATAACGTCGCCATTAACAGCACGCCAAGGCCCGTTGCTGAGGAAACGGCTAATGACATCAGACAGGCCAGGAAATAAGCCGCGACCATCAGCAGATAGGGGGAGTTAATATATTGCAGCGGCTTAGAAGCCAGCTTCACCACCATATCATTCGCGCCGATATGGGTCATATAAGCAGCAAATCCGCAGAGCATCATGATCATCATGCCCAGGTCGCCGCCGCGGCTCATCAGCAGAATTTTTATATATTCCACAATATCGGTAGCGGTATATCCGGTGCTGGCTTCGCTGGCGGGTAAAACCTGATGACCCATTAGCGCGCTAATGATCAGCAGCGTCAGGCCGCCGACAAATAGCACGCCGGTGGCTGAGTAACCTTTAATGATGTAGCGTGCTACACCGACAATGACCACGACTCCAATGAGGAGTTCGAGAAAAGTAAGCATGATTTCCCCTGTATCCTTGCTGCCCGAGAGACAAATAATCAATAAAAAAGAAGCCTGAAATGTGCCGAATAAATGGCCAGCCCTTGCTGATTAAAATCAAGAAAGAGACTACTAAAGGCAATGATGACGATATTTTTGCTAACCCTGCGTCATTTATATTAAGACGTTATTGACCTGATGAATAGATATTATATGTCATTAAATTGATGGTGAAGTGTTAAGGTTTTGAGTATTACTTGCCGACAATCGATTTAAAAACGTAAATCTCTTTAAAACTACTTCTCTTTCATTCTTTTGCCTGCTTATACTCGGTTCACTTTTACCCTATCCGACGATCTGAATATGCACGCCAGCTGGACATATCGCCTGCGCTTTATCAAAAAACATCTGCTGATGTTTTTGCTGGCGTTTGGCTGGCTGTTGATCCAGAGTCAGGTGGCCGTCGCCTCCCATCAATGTTCAATGGATTTGCGCGGTGAGGTGGCCACCATCCAGCATATGGATATGATGGCGGAACCGGGGCCGCATTATGCTGCCGGTGCTTCACCGCTGTGTGAAAAACATTGTGTGCCGGATCAGGTACAAAAAGAACCTGCCCAGCCGCATCTGGTGGCGCTGCCTGCCGCCATGACGCTGACCTTAACGACGCCAGAGTGTTCATCTGCAAGCCATTCTGCGTGGTCTGTTACCCCTCCTGCTGTGGGGCCGCCGGCAACGATCCGCTATTGCCGGTTTCGGGAGTAAAAACCTGTTAATTCGTTGATTTTATTTACTTAACGTTTAACAGGAGTTTTATCATGCGTACCCTATTCCTTTCCGCGCTGGTTGGCGCGTCCATCTCTTTCGCTTCTTATACCGTTCAGGCAAACCAGACCTGGCAGGGCCGCGGCGTGGTTCAGTCAATCTCTGACAATGCCGTCATGCTCCGTCACGAGGCCATACCGGAACTAAAATGGCCAGCGATGACCATGCCGTTTACTTTATCTTCGGGTGCCACGCTGAATGGCGCCAAACCGGGGGATGAGGTGACCTTCACGCTTGAGCGAGCGGGTGACGGTTTCCAGATTATCTCGCTGACGCCAGCGCGCTAAGCGAGGTCACCATGAAACAACACACACTGAGCCTGTGGCTCGGTGGGGTGTTGTTCGGCCTGTTAACCTCCGCCGCGCAGGCGGAGCCGTGGACGCTCGAACACACCCTGACCGAAGCCCAGCGCTACTCGGCAGAACTCTCCGCCAGCCGTAACGAAGCGCAGGCGCTGGATGCGATGGCGGATTCCGCCACGCAATTACCTGATCCAAAACTGAAATTCGGTATTGAAAACGTGCCGGTACAGGGCAGCAACGATCGGCGGCTTACGCGCGAAGGGATGACCATGCAGAAGGTTGGCATCATGCAAAGCTACGTCAGCTCAGAGAAGCGGGAACGTAAAGCACAGACTTTTCAGGCGCAGGCGCGAAGCGTGCTGGCAAAATCCGAGGCCGTACGTGCCGCGCTTCAGCGTGATACCGCCCAGGCCTGGCTGGATCTGGCGCTGGCACAGCAGGCGCTGAAAACGGCCAGAACGCTGGTCCGTGAAACGGAACGCCAGCGGGGCGTGCAGAAGGCGAGCGTCGGGGCGGGAGGCGCAACGCCGGACAGCGTACTGGCCCTGCAAATGATCCTCAGCGCCATGCGCGACAAAGAGACGCTGGCGCAGCGGGATGTGCAGCTGGCGCAAAGCCGTCTGCTGGAGCTAACAGGGCACGCTATTACGGCGGTTCGCGGTCCGCTGCCGCGCTATCAGCGCCTTCCTGCCGATGAAAAAACGTTGCAGGAGGGGATTGCCAGACACCCGGAAGTGGAGGCCGCGCGACGTGAAGCAGAGACCGCGAAAGCGCGTTCAGCGCAATCTGCCGTGGCAGCGATACCCGATGTGGATGTGGAGGTCTATTACGCCCACCGCGCCGAAGGCTATGACGATATGGCTGGCGTGATGTTCAGCGTGGATCTGCCTCTGTTCCAGTCAAAACGTCAGGACAAGGATTACGCCGCCGATGTTTCCCGCTCAATGCAGGCGGTGGATCAACTGACGCTGCTCAAACGCGAACACATTGCCCAGGTGCAAACGCTGGTGGCGCAGTATCAGGCTGCGCAAACGGTGTGGCAGCGACAGCGAGACGAGGTACTACCGTTGCAGCGTCAACGGCTGACAGTGCTGACGGCGCAATATCGCTCTGGACAGTCGGCGCTTCCGGCCCTGCTGGAGGCGCGTCGTGGCGTACTGGATACGGAACTGGCGGTGAACCAGGCGGAGCGCGAAATGGCGCGAACCTGGGCTGCCGTGAACTGGCTGATCCCGCAGGAGCTGGCGCAATGAAAAAAACAACGTTAATGGCGATTGCCATCGCGATAGCTGTCGCTGGCGGCTATTTTGTCGGACAGAAGCAGACGCATCAGCCGGATGCGGCTTCACAACCCTCAGAACGCAAGGTGCTTTACTGGTACGACCCCATGGTGCCCGGTCAGCGCTTCGATAAGCCGGGTAAATCCCCCTTTATGGATATGGATCTGGTCCCACGCTACGCCGATGAAGCGCAGGCGGCGTCAGGCGTGGCCATCAGCACTCAACAGCAGCAAAACCTGGGGATGAAAACCGCCAACGTTGAGATGCGCCAGCTGGTTTCGCCGTTCTCGGCCTTTGCCACGGTTGCAACGGATGAACGTAACGTCTCGGTGTTGTCAGCCCCGGCCAATGGCGTGGTGTCAAAATTGTTTGTTAATGCGCCGCAGCAGCAGGTAAAAGCCGGAGAGGCGCTGGCGCAACTGTGGATCCCGCAGTGGACCGCCGCCCAGCAGGAGTATCTCGCGGTTCGTCAGCTTGGCGATGCCGCATTGACCCGCGCCGCTCGCGAGCGGCTGGCGTTGCAGTTTATGCCAGAAGAGGTCATTCGTTTGCTGGAGCGTAGCGGTAAGCCGCAGACCACGCTCATTCTGCGCACCGACCGGGCGGGCTATGTGGTGAAGCTGGACGTGCGGGAAGGGGCGCAAATCACCGCAACGGCGCCGCTGTTTGAGATCGCCAGCCTCAATCCGGTCTGGCTGGTGGTCGACTACCCGCAAACGCAGGCGCAGTCTCTGGCGGTGGGCAGCAAGGTGGTAGCAACCTCAGAAAGCTGGCCGGGGGAGCAGTTCCACGGCACGGTCAGCGAATTGCTGCCGCAGATGGAGGCGGCCACGCGAACCCTGAAAGCCCGTATCGTGCTGGAAAATTCCGCACATAAGCTGAAGCCGGGCATGTACCTCTCCGTCAGGTGTGCGGAAGAGCTGAAAGGCCCGCCGGTGCTGGCGGTGCCGGAAGAAGCGGTGATTAACAGCGGAGAGTCTGCGCGTCTGCTGCTGGCTACCGGGGACGGTTATTTTCAGCCTGTGACGGTGAAAACCGGCCTGACGGCGCAGGGCTGGACGGCGATCCTGTCCGGGGTCAAAGAGGGCGATAAGGTGGTGACGTCCGGGCAATTCCTGATTGATTCCGAAGCCAGCCTGCGTAGCGTGATGCCGGAGGTGACGCCATGATTGCCGCTGTGATTCGCGCCTCGTTGCGTAACCGCCTGCTGGTGATCCTGGCCGCGCTGATGATGGCCAGCTGGGGCTGGTGGGCGGTGCAGCGCGCACCGCTGGACGCGTTGCCCGATCTGTCTGATGTGCAGGTCATTATCAAAGCGAGTTACCCCGGGAAAGCGCCGCAGGTGATTGAAGATCAGGTGACCTGGCCGCTGACAACCTCCATGTTGTCTGTGCCGGGCGCCAAAACCGTGCGCGGTTTTTCAATGTTTGGTGACGCTTATGTGTATGTGCTGTTTGAGGATGGCACCGATCTCTACTGGGCGCGATCCCGGGTGCTGGAATATTTAAGCCAGGTACAGGCGCAGTTTCCGCCGGGCGTGAAGGTGTCGCTGGGGCCGGATGCGACGGGCGTGGGCTGGATCTACGAATATGCGCTGATCGACCCTAGTGGAAAACACAGCCTGGCAGATCTGCGGGCCCTTCAGGACTGGACGCTTAAGTTCGAGCTTAAGACGGTACCGAATGTATCTGAAGTGGCAAGCATTGGCGGAATGGTGCGTCAGTATCAGATCGTGGCGGACCCGGCGAAAATGCGCGCGCTGAATATTACCCACAGCCAGCTATCCGGCGCGGTGCAGGCCGCCAATAAAGAGAGCGGCGGCGCCCTGCTGGAGATGGGCGAAGCGGAGTATATGGTGCGGACAACGGGCTATTTGCGCTCGCTGGAGGATTTTCGCAATGTGGTGATCGCCACCCGCAATGGCGTGCCTGTCCTGCTGAAAGATGTCGCCACCATTGGCATTGGCCCGGAGATCCGCCGGGGCGTGGCGGAGCTTAACGGTGAAGGGGAGGTTGCTGGCGGCGTAATCGTGATGCGCTACGGGCAGAACGCGCTGGAAACCCTTCGCGCGGTAAAAGCGAAACTGAGCGAGCTGCAAAAAACGCTGCCGCAGGGCGTCGAGATTGTTCCGGTCTACGATCGCTCCAGGCTGATTGAGGAGTCGGTCAAAACGCTGACGCACAAGCTGCTCGAAGAGTTTGCCGTGGTGGTACTGGTGTGCGCGCTGTTCCTGTTCCACCTGCGTTCCGCGCTGGTGGCGATGGTTTCTCTGCCGCTGGGGATCCTCGGGGCTTTTGTGGTGATGCACTATCAGGGCATTAACGCGAATATGATGTCGCTCGGCGGGATCGCCATTGCCATCGGAGCGATGGTGGATGCGGCAATTGTCATGATTGAAAATATGCACAAGGTGCTGGAGCAGTGGCGGCATGATAATCCGGGCAAGGAGCCTGCGTCGGGAGAGTACTGGCGTCTGGCGGAAAAGGCGGCGGTTGAAGTGGGACCGGCGCTGTTTTGCAGTCTGTTAATCATCACGCTGTCATTTATACCGGTATTTTCGCTGGAAGCGCAGGAGGGGCGAATGTTCTCGCCGCTGGCGTTCACCAAAACCTGGTCGATGGCCGTGGCCGCCGGGCTTGGGATCACCCTTGTACCGGTGCTAATGGGCTTCTTTATTCGCGGGAAAATCCCGGATGAGAAGGCAAACCCAATAAACCGCCTCCTGATCCGCCTGTATGAGCCGTTGCTTGATAAGGTACTGACCTTCCCGAAAACGACCCTGGCACTGGCATGTCTGCTGCTGATCGCCACGCTCTGGCCGCTGAGCCGCCTGGGGAGTGAGTTTATGCCGCCGCTGGATGAAGGGGATTTACTCTATATGCCCTCCACGCTGCCGGGGATCTCTGCTCGCGAGGCATCGCGGCTGCTTCAGCAGACGGACCGCTTGATCAAAAGCGTACCGGAGGTGGCGAGCGTGTTTGGCAAAGCTGGTCGGGCGGAGTCGGCAACCGATCCCGCGCCATTAACCATGCTGGAAACAACTATCCACTTTAAGCCCCGCGAACAGTGGCGGCCTGGAATGACGCCGCAAAAGCTGGTGGAGGAACTCGATAAAACCGTGTCGCTGCCGGGCATTGCCAATGTGTGGGTGCCCCCTGTCCGTAACCGTCTGGACATGCTGGCAACCGGGATCAAAAGCCCGGTCGGCATTAAGGTGAACGGCAATAATATTGCCGACATTGAGCGCGTGGCCCGGCAGATTGAGCAGGTGGTGAAGGACGTTCCTGGCGTCTCCTCGGCGCTGGCGGAGCGACTGGAAGGCGGGCGCTACGTGGATATTCGTATCGACCGGCAAAAAGCCGCGCGCTACGGCGTTTCCGTCGATGAACTGCAAAGCCTGGTCTCCACGCTGGTCGGGGGCGATAACATTGGTGAGGTGATCCAGGGACGCGAGCGGTACCCCATCAACCTGCGTTATCCCCGCGATTTGCGTGATAACGTCGACACGTTGCGGGTGTTGCCGGTAGTAACCGCCAGCGGTAGCCAGGTGGCGCTGGGGGAACTGGCCGATATCGTCGTGACGGAAGGCCCACCGATGCTAAAAAGTGAAAACGCGCGCCTTTCCAGCTGGATCTACGTGGACTTACGCGGGCGCGATCTGAAGTCCGCCGTAGATGAAATGCAAAAACGGGTGGAGGAGAAGGTGGTATTGCCGCAGGGCGTATCTCTCTCCTGGTCCGGGCAGTTTGAATATCTGGAACGGGCGACCGCGACGCTTAAAATAGTCTTACCTGTCACGCTGATGATTATATTCATCCTTTTATGGTTAACCTTCAGGCGGATATCAAATGTCCTGATAATAATGGGGACATTGCCTTTCGCGCTTATTGGTGGGGTGTGGTTATTATGGCTGCTTGAATATAATTTGTCTGTGGCGGGGGCCGTTGGCTTTATCGCCCTTTCCGGGGTGGCAGCAGAATTCGGCGTAATTATGGTTCTATATTTGAATCATGCGCTTGATAAATATCACAGGCTTGAGCCAGAAGGGGGAAATACGGTGCTATTGCGGGCGATCCACGAAGGTGCCGTGCTGCGCGTGCGTCCGAAGGTGATGACGGTCGCCACGATTATGGCGGGACTGCTGCCCATCATGTGGGGCAATGGGAGTGGCTCGGAGGTGATGCAACGTATTGCTGCACCGATGATTGGTGGCATGGTTACTGCACCGTTATTGTCGATGTTAGTTATTCCCGCACTCTACAAATTGTTACATCAACGTTAAAAATGTCAACTGCATGTGCTTATTCAGGCATGCAGTTTATGTATCGTCAGACTATTCTCAGGAACGGGATGGTAATTAGGAATAACACCCATGCTGTTAAGCGTTCATTCAAGTATTCTGTGCTAAGGTCTGCACCGAATACTAAATATGGTAATGGCATTGTGATTGTACGAATTAAATTCCCCCTGATTTTATTGTTTATTATTGCGCAGTTATCATTTGCGTCTGCTGTTAATGCACAGAGCAATACAGCGGATAAAAGCTGGTTCACCACCTTCACGGATAACGTCGCGCAAACATGGAACGAACCTGAACATTACGATCTCTATATTCCGGCCATTACGTGGCATGCACGTTTTGCCTACGATAAAGAAAAAACAGACCGTTATAACGAGCGTCCGTGGGGGGCTGGTTTCGGTCAGTCTCGCTGGGATGAAAAAGGTAACTGGCATGGCCTGTACCTGATGGCGTTTAAGGACTCCTACAATAAATGGGAGCCTATTGGTGGCTACGGCTGGGAAAAAACCTGGCGTCCGTTATCAGACGACAACTTCCGTCTTGGGCTGGGCTATACGGCAGGGTTCACGGCGCGTGATAACTGGAAATACATTCCTGTTCCGGTACTGTTGCCGCTTGCCTCCATCGGCTATGGTCCGGCAACGTTTCAGATGACCTACATACCGGGTACGTATAACAACGGTAACGTTTACTTTGCCTGGATGCGGTTTCAGTTTTAACTGAATTTGTCTGGTAAATCGGCCAAAAAACGCACAGACATAGAAATGTAAAGGATAAAAATCGGACAGCGAAAATTAACGCGACTTTTGTCACTTTTTATCAAAGATCCGCTGGACAAAACGCCTCACAATTGTTGTACTGATACCCGACACAGCATTTGTGTCGTTTTTTAATGTAAAGGTAATTTTGATGTCTAAGATTAAAGGTAACGTTAAGTGGTTTAATGAGTCCAAAGGATTCGGTTTCATTACTCCTGAAGATGGCAGCAAAGACGTGTTCGTACACTTCTCTGCAATCCAGTCTAATGGTTTCAAAACTCTGGCTGAAGGTCAGCGCGTAGAGTTCGAAATCACTAACGGTGCCAAAGGCCCTTCTGCTGCTAACGTAATCGCTCTGTAATTCAGACGCGTCAGCAAGAATTTCAAAACCCGCTCAATGAGCGGGTTTTTTTCGTTATGAATCAACCAAAAAGATAGATCTTCAGAAAGCTGGCGACGATCGCGACGCTTAGCAATACCATACCCACGCCTGACAGATTCTCTCTCATGCTATCACCCTCGTTCAATATTGAGCCAAGAATGACAGAGAAAAATTAAGCCAACATTAAGGTTGTCGCGCTTAATGTCCGCTGGCGGAGGAAAATAACCAGAATGCGATCGCAGTCATCGCAAACGAGCCAAGCATGTTAACGGCAATGTTCGTCAGCGCCCAGCCCATCCGGCCTTCCTGAAACAGAAACACCACCTCCGCAGAGAAGGTAGAAAACGTCGTTAAACCGCCGCAGAAACCGGTCGTAATCAGTACCTTCCACATAGGGTCGATGTTGGTCATGCGATTAAACCACGCCAGCCCCATCCCGATAATAAATGCCCCGATCAGGTTTGCCGCCAGTGTCCCCATCGGAATGGCCTGATGCAGCGGGTTAAACCGCATGCTTAAGAGCCAGCGCGCAACGCTACCCGTGCCCCCACCAATAAAAACGGCTATAAGTAGTTGTAACACTGTCAATACCTGCTATTTGCTGTGTAAGTGCGTCGAGTGTAACGCTGTTTTTAACCGGGAGACAATTATGTATGTTGCAGTAGGGCAGTTTGCGGTGACGCCGGACTGGAATGAAAACGCGGACAAGTGCATCTCCCTGATGAACCAGGCGAAGCAAAAAGGGGCGGCGCTGCTGGTGCTTCCTGAAGCGTTACTGGCGCGCGATGATGGCGATCCGGACCTGTCGGTAAAGTCTGCGCAAATGCTGGAAGGGGCGTTTCTGAAACGACTGCTGGCCGAAAGCGTCGGTAACGCGCTCACCACCATTTTGACTATCCATGTTCCCTCCACGCCGGGGCGGGCGGTGAACACGCTGGTGGCGATACGTGAAGGCGCTATTGTCGCAAGCTACGCCAAACTTCATCTGTATGATGCGTTCAGCGTCCAGGAGTCGCGACTGGTCGATCCGGGGAGTGTAATTCCGCCGCTGATTGAGGTGGAGGGTTTTAAGGTTGGCCTGATGACCTGCTACGATATCCGTTTTCCGGAGCTGGCGCTGAACCTGGCACTACAGGGGGCCGAGGTGCTGGTTCTGCCCGCCGCGTGGGTCAGAGGACCGCTTAAGGAGCATCACTGGGTAACGCTACTGGCCGCACGCGCGCTGGACACCACCTGCTATGTAGTGGCTGCGGGTGAATGTGGCAATAAAAATATCGGGCAGAGCAGGGTTGTCGATCCGCTGGGAGTGACCGTAGCCGCGGCGGCGGAAGCGCCTGCTTTACTGATGACGGAGATAACGTCAGCACGAATAACGCTTGCGCGTCAGCAATTACCTGTTCTGCGCAACCGCAGGTTTGCGCCACCGCAATTAATATGATGTTTTTTTCAACAATGCTTGATTCACCTTGTTACAGATTGCTATTGTGTGCGCGCGCCTGATGACCGTTAATACGTTCAGGTTTCTTTGGCGCTGAATGCAGCCTGTTTCATGTAAAGAAGGTATTTATGGGTGAGATTAGTATTACCAAACTGCTGGTGGTTGCCGCACTGGTCGTCCTGCTGTTCGGTACCAAGAAGTTACGCACGCTGGGTGGAGACCTGGGTGCTGCCATTAAAGGCTTTAAGAAAGCAATGAACGATGACGACGCGGCAGCGAAGAAAAGTGCCGAAGATGACATCGCAGCACAGAAGCTTTCACACAAAGAGTAATGGCAATGCTGCAAGGCTTGCATAAAAAAACCGGCTCACGAGGCCGGTTTTTTGTTTTACTGTAAATAAGTTTTACAGCTTTATTTCACTTCTTCGCCCTTCGCCTGCATATCGGCGTGATAAGAGGAGCGAACAAACGGACCGCACGCAGCGTGGGTAAAGCCCATCGCCATCGCTTCGGCTTTCATTTCATCGAACTCATCCGGACTCACGTAACGCTGTACAGGCAGGTGGTGACGGCTTGGCTGTAGGTACTGGCCCAGCGTCAGCATGGTGACGCCGTGGCGACGCAGATCGCGCATCACTTCAATGATCTCAGCGTTGGTTTCACCCAGTCCCACCATCAGGCCAGACTTGGTAGGAATATGCGGATGGGCTTCTTTAAAGCGCTCCAGCAGCTTCAGCGACCAGTTGTAATCTGCACCTGGACGCACCTGACGGTAGATACGCGGTACGTTCTCCAGGTTGTGGTTGAACACGTCTGGTGGCGTCGCGGTCAGGATATCGAGCGCGCGGTCCATACGGCCACGGAAGTCCGGCACCAGCGTCTCAATCTTAATGTTCGGGCTTTTTTCGCGGATGGCGGTAATGCAGTCAGCGAAATGCTGAGCACCGCCATCGCGCAGATCGTCACGGTCAACGGAGGTGATAACAACATAACGCAGCGCCATATCGGCAATGGTCTGCGCCAGTTTTTGCGGTTCGTTAGCGTCAGGCGCAACAGGACGGCCATGAGCAACGTCACAGAACGGACAGCGGCGGGTGCAGATGGCACCCAGAATCATAAACGTCGCGGTACCGTGATTGAAACATTCAGCAAGGTTAGGGCAGGAGGCCTCTTCACAGACAGAGTGGAGGCCATTTTTGCGCATCGCCGCTTTGATCCCCTGAATACGCGAAGAATCAGCCGGAAGTTTAATTTTCATCCATTCCGGTTTTCTTAACAGCGCCTCGCGCTCTGTAGCCACGTTTTTAACCGGGATAAGGGCCATTTTATCGGCATCGCGGTATTTAACACCGCGTTCCATCACAATGGGTTTACTCATAGCGTGCGTGTTCCAGTTGCGAATATCGAAGGAAAGCGTTTCAATTCAAGGGAATGTTGTAATTATCAACTATTTTTGAACGAACGACAGGCAGTATAACATTTAAAGGGGCGGTAAAGCAGCCTGCCAGGTCGCCAATTTGTAAAATAGTTGTTGTTTTGTGCCTTTTGCCCCGCATGCGGCAGGGCCTTACGCTGAAAGGCGGATCAAAAAGTCTGGCGGATCACATTGATGACGTTTTCCAGCACCGGATCGCGCAGGCTTAGCTTGTTGTAATGCAGTGAGATTTCAATAGATTCCGTCGTAAGTTGACTTAATGGAATGCTCTCCAGTGGCCAGCACTTTTGAAGCAAAGTGAAGAGACGCACAGGCATTATACAGAGCAAGTCGCTGCTGCCAATCAGGGCCGCGAGGGTAAACATATTGTAACTGCTAAAGCTGATCGGACGGTCCGGGAACAGTTCGTCAATACGTTGTCGCAGCGGATCCTGACCCTGTCCTTCGGACATAAATGTCGCATGTTCGTAATGGCGCAAATTTTCTGGCGTCAAAGGTGCGCTCAACGCAGGGTGAGCCTGACGACAAACGAGCGCCAGAGTGTCGGTATAAAGTACGTTATGCCCTAACGCTCTGGCCGTAAAGCTATTGCCGTCGATGATCAGGTCCGTCTGGAATTGCGCCAGCTGTGTTTCCGGATCGGTGACGGGCACGTTGCGAATAAGCAACTGTGGCGCATGCTGTTTCACCGCCTGATAGATGGCCGGCATGACCAGAACGCCCACTGAGGGAGAGGTGCCTATGGTGATAGTTCGTTGCTTATCATAACTGCCGGTGAGATCCAGCGCGCCCAGTATTGATTCCAGACCCTGGCTGATGTACTCGTGCAGATGGGTGGCGTACGCGGTTGGGGTTACGCCCTGGCCTTTACGAATAAATAACGGATCGGGAAATATCGCGCGCAATTTTTGAATTGACTGGCTAATAGCAGAGGGCGTGAGATTAAGAATTTTCGCAGCATTAACGATACCTTTATGGACATATACCGCCTCAAAAATAGTCAATAAATTGAGATCAATATTACGTAAAGTCCGAAAAATTTGCGGCTTATCTTCGCCGCTGGTTTCATTCAGGCGTTTGGCTGGTAAATTAGTAGGCTCCACGCTCTTACTCCGTATCCATTCACAATATGAATGATAGTTGAATTTATTTATTATGCTTGCAGAGATTCGTAAAGTGTTTAGTAAGTTTCCATTATTTATCGAAAACAAGCAGTTGGGTGATTGTCACGCACGTTACACGAAACCCGGCGATGGTTCTATTAAGGTTCTAATTAATATGTGACGCTAATATATGGGCGACTCGAAAATATAGAATATGCGGTTTATTGTAAAGCGTAAATGCGGTAATTAAGCAGTGGCTGGTCAAATAATTGAGCCACTGCCCAAGGTAAGTTAAGCAGCAATATATTCGTAGGTGGGATTGTTAAGCAGTGCTAAAAAGTTCTTCAGAAGCACGGGCCGGATATTGTCAGGCGTGGCGGTATCGACCCACTGGCGCATTTGCGTCATTTCCATACCGGCATACCCACATGGGTTGATGCGCTGGAAGGGGGCCAAATCCATATTGATATTCAGCGCCAGCCCGTGGAACGAGCAGCCTTTGCGGATACGCAGCCCCAGCGAACAGATCTTCATCTCTCCCACATAAACGCCCGGGGCATCGGCGCGAGGGTGAGCGTCAATATCGTACTCAGCCAGCGTATTGACCACGGTTTGCTCCAGTAAGGTCACGAGCTCACGCACGCCCAGCTTTCTGCGTTTCAGGTTAAGCAGAACATACATCACCTGCTGGCCCGGGCCGTGGTAGGTCACCTGTCCACCGCGATCGCTCTGGATCACCGGGATATCGCCCGTCATCAATAAATGTTCGGCTTTTCCTGCCTGGCCTTGAGTGAACACCGGCAGGTGTTCAACCAGCCAGATTTCATCAGGCGTGGTGTCATCGCGCCTGTCGGTAAAGTCATGCATAGCCTGAGAGACAGGCTCGTAAGGCTGTAGCCCAAGATGGCGGACAAGAATTTTATCCTGGTACAAAAGGATGTCTCCGAAGACAAGGGAGAATAGGTAACGGGGAGTATATCACAGCGGGGAAGTGGGTTACCCGGCAAACCGGGTAACCGCAGAAGGACTACAGCACCATACGAACAATTTCAATATTGCCGAGCTCTTCGTACAGCGTCTCAACCTGCTCAATGTGTGTCGCAGTGATGGTGATTGAGACCGAGTGGTAGTTACCTTTGCTGCTCGGTTTGACTGATGGAGAGTAGTCGCCCGGCGCATGGCGCTGTACCACTTCAACCACCTGATCAACCAGCTCAGGTTTCGCCAGACCCATTACTTTGTAAGTAAAAGGGGTAGGGAATTCAAGCAGTTCGTTAAGTTTGGTTTTCATGTCAGCTCCGGCGTGTGTATAAAAAATAATAACTCCCGCCACGGGGCGGGAGTTTTACTGATACGTAGTATATGGGGATCAAAATCACACTTTCAAGTGTTCAATTTTTAACCAAACCAGTGATGGAACATCAGCTTAATGTAATCAATGATTTTGCCGAAGAAATTGCCTTCAGGAATTTCCTCCAGCACCACCAGCGGGCGCTGATCGATGGTTTTGCCATCCAGCTGGAAGTTGATGGTACCCACGACCTGATTCTTTTGCAGCGGGGCGTGCAGCTCGGTGGTATTCAGCACGTAGCTGGCTTTCAGATCTTTCATACGACCGCGTGGGATCGTCAGATAGAGATCTTTGTCCACACCCAGGGAAGCACGGTCGTTATCGCCAAACCAGACAGGTTCAGAGGCAAATTCTTTACCGGCTTTCAGCGGATTCACGGTTTCGAAGAAGCGGAAGCCCCAGGTCAGCAGTTTTTTACTTTCCGTTTCGCGTCCTTTAAACGTGCGGCCTCCCATCACGGCAGAGATCAGACGCATCTGGCCTTCAGTGGCAGAAGCCACCAGGTTATAGCCGGCTTTGTCGGTGTGACCAGTTTTGATGCCGTCGACGTTCAGGCTATTGTCCCACAGCAGGCCGTTACGGTTGGTCTGACGAATGCCGTTGAAGGTGAACTCTTTCTCTTTATAGATAGAGTACTCGTTTGGCACGTCGCGGATCAGCGCCTGACCGATCAGCGCCATGTCACGCGCGGAGCTGTACTGACCTTCGGCGTCCAGGCCGTGAACGGTCTGGAAGTGGCTGTTTTTCAGGCCCAGCGCAGAGACGTAGCTGTTCATCAGGCCCACAAACGCGTCCTGGCTGCCCGCTGCAAAATCGGCCATTGCCACGCAGGCGTCGTTACCGGACTGCAAGTTGATGCCACGGATAAGCTGAGAGACCGGAACCTGCATGCCTGGCTTCAGGAACATCAGCGATGAACCTTTGAACACCGGGTTGCCGGTTGCCCACGCATCGTTACCGATAGTCACCAGATCGGTTTCTTTAAATTTACCCGCTTTCATGGCCTGGCCGATAACATAGCTGGTCATCATTTTGGTCAGGCTGGCCGGGTCGCGGCGGGCATCGGCGTTCTGTTCTGCCAGAACTTTGCCGGAGTTGTAATCAATCAGGATGTAGGATTCCGCGTCGATCTGCGGAACGCCAGGGATCATGGTCTTGATGTTCAGGTCATCCGCGTGAGCTGCGGAGAACGCAGCAGCGCAAAGGGCCGTGGTCAGCGCCATGCGCTGCACAAAACGAGCAGAAAAAGTGGTCTTCATGGTCAGAACTACGACATCCGTGATGGAATTAAAAAAAGTGCCTTACTATAGCAAATGCTATACGGGCAGGCATCCGACTTTCATCATGAGAGTGTTAACGTGGTTTACACAAACTGACATTTCGGATACCACCGATTAATTACTTCGCAACAGCGATAAACGACTGGAGCTGCGCCTCGCTCTGCAAACGCTGTTGCAGGGACGCTGCCTGCGATTTGCTGGCAAACGGACCCATCTGGATACGCCATACCGCACCGTTTTGCTCAACGCGGCCTGGCACGCCAAACTGCTGGCTTAAACGCTGCTGATACTGATCTGCACGGGCCCGATCGCTGACGGCGCCAACCTGAACCACGTAGCTGCCGCTCGCCGTCGCAGGCGCCGCAGTCTGCGTAGCAGCCGGTGCGGTCACCGGGGCGGGTTGTGTAGCGGGTGCAGCAACAACGGGCGCAGGCGCTGGGGCAGGTTCATTTGATTCAATCACGCCCGGCGCTAACGTGGTGGGTGCACCAAGGAAACCACTGCTTTTCACCGGGGCGCCTGTCGCATCTTCACTTTGTAGCGTATCGTTGCTGATGGCGTGCACTTCACCCTGCGGCTGCGCGGGCTCTGCTGGCATTGAAGCGCCCCCCATACCACCGCTTAGATCCGGGCGTGCGGGCAGGGCGTAGGTCTGTTTCGCGACCGTGGTACAGGCCGTGCCCGGGCCAGACAGCGAACCATCCTGCGCCACGATAATCGGGTCGATACGCACTTTTGTATTATTTGAGGTATTCAGACGGTCGGCTGCCGCGCGTGACAGGGAGATCACGCGATCGTTGCCGTAAGGGCCACGATCGTTGATACGTACCACGATCATCCGGCCATTCGCCAGGTTAGTGATGCGCGCATAGCTTGGAATAGGCAGTGTCGGGTGTGCCGCCGTGATCTGCATCGGATCGAAGGTTTCACCTGACGCGGTCAGATTGCTGCCTGGCTCAGCGTCATAGATGGCAGCAAAGCCGGCCTGGCTGAAACGGGAAGGATCCTGAACGATTTTATAGCTTTTACCGTCGCGCTGATAATCCTGATTCACGCTGGCGTTCAGCGGTTCATAAACGGGATCGGCACCGCTAATTTCAACAATCGGGCCATTACAGACCGCAGGCTGCGGCGGCGCGACGGTTGCCTGTTGCTGACCATCATCACTTGTACAGGCGGCAAGTAAACTTGCTGCGATGCAGATCCCCAGCCACTGCTTACGCATTGCGATCCCCTTATTTTTATACGCTTTTGGACAACATTTTCCTGTGGGTATGGATCGACATGACGATACCAAACCCGGCCATCAACACGATCAGTGCCGAGCCCCCGTAACTCACCAGCGGCAGCGGTACGCCAACAACCGGCAGAATACCACTCACCATACCAATATTTACGAAGACATAAACGAACAAAATCAACATTAATCCACCCGCCATAACCCGGCCAAAGGTGGTCTGCGCGCGTGCGGCAATGTAGAGCCCACGCATGATCAACAGCACGTAGAGTGCAAGCAGCACCAGGATGCCAACCAGCCCTAACTCCTCAGCCAGAACGGCAAAGATAAAGTCGGTGTGGCGTTCCGGTAAAAATTCGAGCTGCGACTGAGTCCCGTGCAGCCAGCCTTTTCCGCGCAGGCCGCCGGAGCCAATCGCAATCTTCGACTGAATAATATGATAGCCTGCGCCCAGCGGATCGGTCTCGGGATCGAGCAGCATCATCACGCGCTGGCGCTGGTAATCATGCATCAGGAAGAACCAGAGAATAGGAATAAAGGCAGCCAGCAGGACCACCGCGATGCCGATCAGACGCCAGCTCAGGCCGGACAGGAACAGGACGAACAGGCCGGAGAGGGCGATGAGAATCGAGGTACCGAGGTCAGGCTGTGCGGCCACGAGCAGCGTCGGCAGGAAAATTAGCACCAGCGCAATGGCGGTATTCTTCAACGACGGCGGGCAGACGTCGCGGTTAATGAAGCGCGCCACCATCAGCGGAACGGCGATTTTGGCGATTTCTGACGGCTGGAAGCGGACAATCCCCAGATCCAGCCAGCGTTGCGCCCCCTTCGAGATAGCACCGAACGCATCTACTGCCACCAGCAAAATGATACAGAAAATATAGAGATAGGGCGCCCAGCCCTCATACACGCGCGGTGGTATTTGCGCCATCACCACCATAATGACCAGACCCATGGCGATCTGGCCAACTTTACGCTCCATCATGCCGATATCCTGGCCGCTGGCGCTCCAGATAACGAGGGCGCTGTACACCAGCAGAGCCAGCAGGATCAGCAGCATGGCAGGGTCGATGTGGATCTTATCCCACAGCGATTTTTTATTCGGATTATCCGTCATGATTATTGGTCCTCCGCCGCAGCGGCTGCCGGGTTTTCAGCTGGCAGTTCGGTGTTGTTATCACCCAGCATGATGTGGTCGAGGATTTGACGCATGATGGTACCCACCGCCGGGCCTGCGCCGCCGTTCTCAAGAATCATCGCCACCGCAACTTGCGGGTTATCATAAGGGGCAAACGCCGTCATGAGCTTGTGGTCACGCAGACGTTCAGCAATTTTATGTGCGTTATAGGTTTCATTCGCTTTCAGACCGAAGACCTGAGCCGTACCTGATTTCGCGGCAACCTTATACGGTGCGCCAGCGAAATATTTGTGCGCCGTCCCGTTAGGGCGGTTGGCTACGCCATACATCCCGTCTTTCGCGATTTCCCAGTACCCGGAATGAATGTCACCCACCGGCGGCTCGTGCGGCTGTATCCATGGCACTTTTTTGCCGTCTTCTACGGTGCTTTGCAGCAGGTGCGGTACTTTCACAACGCCATCGTTGATGAGGATCATCATCGCCTTGTTCATTTGCAGCGGCGTTGCCGTCCAGTAGCCCTGGCCGATGCCCACCGGAATGGTATCACCCTGATACCAGGGTTTTTTAAAGCGCTTCAGCTTCCATTCGCGGGTTGGCATGTTGCCGGAACGTTCTTCCGCCAAATCTATACCGGTGTAATGTCCGTAGCCGAATTTGCTCATCCATTCAGACAGACGATCAATACCCATGTCGTAGGCGACCTGATAGAAGAAGGTATCCGCCGACTCCTCCAGTGATTTGGTCACGTTCAGATGGCCGTGACCCCATTTTTTCCAGTCACGGTAGCGTTTTTCAGAGCCAGGTAACTGCCACCAGCCAGGGTCAAACAGACTGGTATTACGAGTAATGACGCCCGCGCTCAGCGCAGAAACGGCGACATACGGTTTTACCGTTGAGGCTGGAGGATAAACCCCCTGCGTGGCGCGGTTCACCAGCGGGGTGTTTGGATCGTTGAGCAGGCCGGAGTAATCCTTGCTGGAGATGCCATCCACGAAGAGGTTCGGATCGTAGCTTGGCATAGAAACCATCGCCAGAATACCGCCGGTACGCGGGTCGGTCACGATCACGGCGGCCCGGCTACCCGCCAGCAGCGTTTCGATATACTGCTGTAGCTTCAGGTCGAGCGTCAGATAAACGTCATGTCCCGCCTGTGGGGGAACCTCTTTGAGCTGACGGATCACGCGGCCACGGTTGTTAACTTCAACCTCTTCATACCCGGTCTGACCGTGCAGGACATCTTCGTAATAACGTTCAATCCCAAGCTTGCCAATATCATGGGTTGCGGCGTAGTTAGCCAGCTTGCCGTCTTTATCAAGGCGTTCGACGTCTTTATCGTTAATTTTGGAGACGTAGCCAATGACGTGCGTCAGCGCGGAGCCGTAAGGATAGTAGCGGCGTTTATAGCCTTTGACTTCCACACCGGGGAAACGGTACTGGTTAACGGCAAAACGGGCGACCTGCACTTCCGTCAGGTTGGTTTTTACCGGAATAGAGGTGAAGCGGTGAGAACGTGCGCGCTCTTTTTTGAACGCAGCGATGTCGTCATCAGTCAGGTCGACAACGCTTCTCAGCGCGTTCAGCGTATCCTGCACGTTATCCACTTTCTCCGGCATCATCTCTATCTGGTAGATGGTGCGGTTTAGCGCCAGCGGGGTGCCGTTACGATCGTAGATAATGCCGCGGCTGGGCGCGATGGGCACCAGCTTGATACGGTTTTCGTTTGAGCGGGTCTGGTAATCGGTATAGCGGACAATTTGCAGATTATAGAGGTTGGCGATCAGCACGCCGGTAAGCAGCAAAATCCCCGTAAAGGCGACCAGCGCCCGGCGCACAAACAGCGCGGACTCAGCCGTATAGTCGCGAAAAGAATTCTGTAGTTTCATCCGCTGCTTAAATTACCCTGGTCTGTCATTACTCGCGGTGATAAGGGTGGTTGGTAGTGATGCTCCATGCGCGATACAAACTTTCTGCCACGAGAACCCGCACAAGCGGGTGGGGCAACGTCAGCGCCGAGAGTGACCAACTTTGTTCTGCTGCCGCTTTGCAGGCGGGAGATAACCCCTCTGGTCCGCCAATCAACAGACTGACATCACGACCATCCTGCTTCCAGCGCTCCAGTTCGTGCGCCAGCTGCGGCGTATCCCAGGGTTTTCCCGGGATATCGAGGGTCACGATGCGGTTTTTGCCTGCGGCAGCCAGCATCAGCTCTCCCTCTTTATCGAGAATACGTTTGATATCTGCGTTCTTGCCGCGCTTTCCTGCTGGGATCTCCACCAGTTCGAACGGCATATCTTTTGGGAAACGACGCAGATACTCAGTAAAACCGGTTTGTACCCAGTCCGGCATTTTGGTGCCGACGGCGACCAGTTGCAACTTCACGCATTAACCCCAGAGTTTTTCCAGCTCATACAGGCGACGGCTCTCTTCCTGCATGACGTGGACAATCACATCGCCGAGATCGACAACCACCCAGTCAGCGGTCGCTTCACCTTCAACGCCCAGCGGAAGCAGCCCTGCCGCGCGCGATTCCTGAACAACATGGTCAGCAATCGAAACAACGTGACGAGTTGAGGTCCCGGTGCAGATGATCATGCAGTCGGTGATGCTGGATTTACCCTTAACGTCGATAGCGATGATGTCCTGACCTTTCAGGTCATCAATTTTGTCGATAACAAAATCCTGGAGTGCTTTACCCTGCAAGTTTTCCCCCTGGGTGAATGAGATTGTACAACTATGAATTCGTGGCCAGTCAGTATACCTGAACTGACGCCAGTCGCGGGACAAATGTCACCGCCCGGCTTTTGAAGGCGGGTATCATCCCACCCTCCGCCTGAGATTGCATCGCCATTTTTGTAAAACAATTTCTGTAAAGCAGCGATCGGCGGGAAAGTCTGGCAGCGGAGGATATCAGTATGGCTTAGCCTGTCAAGGCAGGATAAACATTAACAGACAATTTCGCCGGTGATGATCAGGCATCTGTACTTTTCTGATACAAACCGTGTGCGTGGATATAGGCCAGCACGGGCGAGGGCAGGAGATCGTCACAGTCTAAACCCTGCTGTAGACGCTCGCGGATGAGGGTCGCGGAAATATCAAACCACGGCGTTTCAGCGAGGTAAATTTTCCCGGCGGGTAGACTGTGCAGGTCTTCTATATTGTCCGTCAGATGCGCGACAAGCCACTGCTGATGCTGCGCGTCGCGCATGGTCAACGGGTAGCCCGGACGACGGCAGACCAGCAGATGACTGTTTTCCAGAATGGTTTCGTACTGGTACCAGCTGGGAAAGTTGAGCAAGGAATCCTGGCCGATGATAAACGCCAGCGGTTGCATGGGCCCCTGCTCAGCGCGCCACTCCCGCAGCGTTTGCGATGTCCAGGAAGGGGTATCCCTGCGCAATTCGCGCTCATCCAGCGTGAAGAGAGGCTTATCTGCGATAGCCAGCGCGAGCATCGCTTTGCGCTGCTCGCTGGTTGCTTCTGGCTGAGGACGATGCGGAGGAACATTGTTGGGCATGATGATTACCCGCTGCAACCCAATCAAATTCGCGAGGATTTCTACCGGCTTAAGATGCCCATAGTGTACCGGGTCGAAGGTCCCGCCATACATTGCCTGTAAAGAATGCATATCACCCATCGATAAATACGTCTGCCAGCGCCTTATGGCAGAGCAGCAAAGAGAGGCTCTCCAGCTCCGCCCAGACAGACTGACCGTAGTCCTGTTTTAACGTCAGTTCGGCGCGCATCAGAAGTTGCACTGCCTGACGCAACTGCTCCTGGCTCAAGCGGTTTATCGCCTCCGTGGTCATCGCCCGACGGTTCTGCCAGACGCGATGTTTATCGAATAAGGCGCGCAGGGGCGTATGTGCCGACTGACGTTTAAGGTTGTTCAGCAGCAGTAATTCGCGCTGGAGCGTGCGGAGCAGAATGACCGGCTCACTCCCTTCCAGGCGCAGCTGTTGCAGTATGTGCAGGGCTCGCTTACTTTTCGCCGACAGCAGCGCATCAACCCAGTGGAAGGGAGTAAAGTGCGCGGCATCATTCACCGCCTGTTCCACGCGCGGTAGCGTCAGCTTGCCATCGGGCCACAGTAGGGCGAGCCTGTCCAGCGCCTGCGCCAGTGCCAGAAGGTTGCCTTCATAGCAATAGCAAAGGAGCTGGCTGGCGGCATCATCCAGTTGCAGATTGTGCAGCTTTGCGCGCGCGGCAACCCATTTTGGCAGATGCGCCTGTTCTGGCGTCTGGCAGGTGACCAGTACCGCATTGGTGGCAAGCTGGGTAAACCAGGCCGCGTTTTCCTGCGCTTTTGTGAGTTTGTTGCCGCGTACGATAAGCAGCAGATCGCCGTGTAATAAACTCACCAGCATGGTCAGCTGTTCATTGATGGCCGCGTTAGGACCATTCTCTGGCAGCACGATCTGGATTGTCTGACGAGAGGCAAACAGGCTCATGGCCTGACAAAGCGAGAAGATAGCGTTCCAGTCGGTACTGTTATCGATCTGGAACGTATGATGCTCATCGAAACCCTGCGCGGCTGCCGCATGGCGAACCGCATCAAGGCTTTCCTGAAGTAACAGGGGGTCATTGCCGAGTAGCAGATAGGCCGCGCGCAGCCCTTCGTTGAGCTGCGCGCGGAGTTGTTCAGGATACAACCTGATCATCAGTTACCCAGCGACGTTGGCATATCCGGCGTGCTGGCATCCGGTGTTTCGATAACGTCAGCGCCTTTTTTCGTCGACGCGGCAATGGCAGGCAGTCTGCGGATCAGTTGCTCCGCGGCCTTATCATACATTTCCTTGATGATAATCTGCTGTTCGGCGTCTTTTGCCAGGGCCGTCTGCGGGTTATCGAAGAACGAGCGGTAGACTTTGGTATTGATAGGGTAAATATCTTTACCTGGCATTAAAACGGCCGCATCAACGGTAAGCACCATTTGATATTCCGCGGTTCGTCCATCCTGGAAGATCGATGCCGTGTCTTGTGACAGCGTTGATTTCAGGACGCGGAGCGAAGGAACATCCTGACGCAGGGTTCCCTTCTCGATCAGCTCAACATCGTTCAAACGCAGCTGGTTACGAATGGCCCGGCTCAGCGGTCCATTCGGATCGGATGAGTCGAAGATCATTGTTTTCATCTGAGCAGGCACTGCCGTGGTATTGCGCAGGTGCCAGCCGCAGCCAGCGGTGACCAGCACCGCCAGAGATAAGAGTATTGTTGCCAGGTGTCGCACGTTTCCTCCCGCGCTTAGCCAACGACCAGATTCAGCAGTTTACCGGGTACGTAGATCACTTTACGTACGGTAACGCCCTCAAGGTATTTCGCGACCAGATGCTCCTGGCCTGCGCGCTCGCGAACCTGTTCTTCGGTTGCGTCGACCGCGACGGTAATTTTACCGCGCACTTTACCGTTAACCTGCACCACAACCAGCGTGGTGTTTTCCACCATAGCGGATTCATCCGCCACTGGCCACGGCGCGTTGTCGATATCCCCTTCGCCTTTCAGCTCCTGCCACAGGGTGAAGCTAACGTGCGGCGTGAACGGGTTCAGCATGCGAACGACCGCCAGCAGCGCTTCGCGCATTAACGCGCGATCCTGCTCGCCGTCCTGCGGGGCTTTCGCCAGCTTGTTCATCAGTTCCATAATAGCCGCAATTGCGGTATTGAAGGTCTGACGACGACCAATATCATCGGTGACTTTCGCAATGGTTTTATGAACATCACGACGCAGCGCCTGCTGATCTTCGCTCAGTGCAGCCACGTTCAGCGCTGGCGCATCACCTTGTGAGGTGTGCTCGTAAACCAGTTTCCAGACGCGTTTCAGGAAGCGGTTTGCCCCTTCAACGCCGGATTCCTGCCATTCCAGCGTCATATCTGCCGGGGAGGCGAACATCATGAACAGACGCACGGTGTCAGCGCCGTAACGCTCAACCATCACCTGCGGGTCGATACCGTTATTTTTAGACTTGGACATCTTGCTCATGCCGGTATAAACCAGTTCATGACCTTCGGCGTCTTTCGCCTTCACGATACGGCCTTTCTCGTCGCGCTCCACAATCGCATCAACCGGAGAAACCCAGTTACGTTCACCGTTCGCGCCAACGTAGTAGAACGCATCTGCCAGCACCATACCCTGACACAGCAGCTGTTTTGCCGGTTCGTCGGAGTTGACCAGGCCTGCGTCACGCATCAGTTTGTGGAAGAAGCGGAAGTAGAGCAGGTGCATGATGGCGTGTTCAATGCCACCGATATAGATGTCTACCGGCAGCCAGTAGTTTGCAGCATCGGAATCCAGCATGCCTTCTTTGTACTGCGGGCAGGTGTAGCGCGCATAGTACCAGGAGGATTCCATAAAGGTGTCAAAGGTGTCGGTTTCACGCAGCGCTGGCTGACCGTTGACGGTGGTTTTTGCCCACTCAGGATCGGCTTTGATCGGGCTGGTGATGCCGTCCATGACCACGTCTTCCGGCAGGATCACCGGCAGTTGATCTTCCGGCGTTGGCATCACGGTGCCGTCTTCCAGGGTCACCATTGGGATTGGCGCACCCCAGTAACGCTGACGGGAAACGCCCCAGTCGCGCAGACGGTAGTTGACTTTACGCTCGCCCACGCCCAGGGAGGCCAGTTTGTCGGCGATGGCGTTGAAGCCCTCTTCGAAGCTCAGGCCGCTGAACTCACCGGAGTTAAACAGGGTGCCTTTTTCAGTCAGCGCTTGCTCAGAGAGATCGGGTTCAGAGCCGTCAGCAGCCAGGATCACAGGCTTGATGGTCAGGCCGTATTTGGTGGCAAATTCGTAGTCACGCTGATCGTGACCCGGCACGGCCATCACGGCGCCTGTGCCGTATTCCATCAGTACGAAGTTGGCGGCCCAGACAGGGATCGCTTCGCCCGTCAGCGGGTGGATCGCTTTGAAGCCGGTATCAACGCCTTTTTTCTCCATCGTCGCCATGTCGGCTTCGGCCACTTTCGTGTTGCGGCATTCGTCGATAAAGGTCGCCAGCTCCGGATTGTTTTCCGCCGCTTTTTGCGCCAGCGGGTGACCTGCGGCCACGGCCAGGTAGGTCGCGCCCATGAAGGTGTCCGGACGGGTGGTGTAGACGGTCAGCGTCTGGTCGTAGTTTTCTACGTTAAAGGTAATTTCCACACCTTCGGAACGGCCGATCCAGTTGCGCTGCATGGTCTTAACGGTGTCAGGCCAGTGATCCAGATTATCCAGATCGTTCAGCAGTTCGTCAGCGTAGGCGGTGATTTTGATAAACCACTGCGGGATCTCTTTACGCTCTACTTTGGTGTCACAGCGCCAGCAGCAGCCATCGATAACCTGCTCGTTCGCGAGAACGGTCTGGTCGTTCGGGCACCAGTTAACGGCGGACGTTTTCTTGTAGACCAGGCCTTTTTTATACAGCTCGGTGAAGAACTTCTGCTCCCAGCGGTAGTATTCCGGGGTACAGGTTGCCAGCTCGCGGCTCCAGTCATAGCCAAAGCCCAGCATTTTCAGCTGGTTTTTCATGTACGCGATGTTGTCGTACGTCCACGGAGCCGGTGCCGTGTTGTTTTTCACCGCCGCGCCTTCAGCAGGCAGGCCGAACGCATCCCAGCCGATAGGCTGAAGTACGTTTTTGCCCAGCATACGCTGGTAGCGTGCAATCACGTCACCGATGGTGTAGTTACGCACGTGGCCCATGTGTAGTCGACCAGAAGGATAGGGAAGCATCGACAGGCAGTAATACTTCTCTTTGCTCTCGTCTTCGGTTACTTCAAAGGTGCGCTTCTCGTCCCAGTGTTGCTGGACTTTTGATTCTATCTCTTCCGGGCGGTATTGCTCTTGCATGGCAGCCAGTGGTCCTGTGTTCAATACAGCTACAAATGTAGCCAATGGATGTGGTAATTCAGATCCGCATAGCATAGCCCAAACGCCCGCGTCAAAACAGCCTTTCACGCAAATGCACTTTGCAGGAATTTACCGGGTCTGTGCTTCACCTGACAAAGCGGCGACGAAATAAGGTCTATTATTAGAGACAGTTACTTACCCGGGAGGCAAAATGATGAACAAGGTTGCTCAATTTTACCGTGAACTGGTAGCGACTCTGACGGAAAGGCTGCGTAACGGCGAGCGTGATATCGACGCGTTGGTCGAACAGGCACGCGCACGCGTGACGCAAACGGGTGAGTTATCGCGAACCGAAGTGGAAGAGGTGACGCGCGCCGTGCGCCGCGACCTGGAAGAGTTTGCGCGAAGCTATGAAGAGAGCCAGGACGAAATCGCCGACAGTGTTTTTATGCGGGTAATTAAAGAGAGCCTGTGGCAGGAGCTGGCGGATATTACCGATAAAACCCAACTGGAGTGGCGCGAGGTGTTCCAGGATTTAAACCACCACGGTGTCTATCACAGCGGCGAAGTGGTGGGGCTGGGGAACCTGGTGTGTGAGAAGTGCCACCACCATATCGCCGTTTATACGCCGGAGGTGCTGTCGCTGTGTCCGAAATGCGGGCACGACCAGTTCCAGCGTCGGCCGTTTGAGCCGTAGGTAAAAGCAAAACGGCAACGTCGTTGCCGTTTTTAGTGTCTGCTCCCTCTCCCTGTGGGCTGAGGGATCCCCACTAATTTGAAAGCAAAAGCGATAACGTTGCCTCAGAATAACTGAGGGCTTTCAGCGATGCCTCGGTCCGGCTGTAAATCGCTGAGGTGTTTCCTGTAGGCCGGGGCGAGGCGCAGGGATGCGCCGAGAGGGCGGGCTTTACAGGGATGTTACCTCCGCCCGTCCCCGATAAGCCGGAAGGAATAAGCCGAAGGCACCGCGAAGCGGCGATTTATCGCCGGAAGCCCGGGTCGCCAGGGTGGTGGCGACTGAGCCACCCTGGCACGTTCACCGCTCATGTCGTGACAGAGTAGCAAGGAACATAAAGTGAACGGAATAACCACCAGAGCCGTATGTCCCCCTCACCCCAGCCCTCTCCCTCAAGGGAGAGGGGGCCGTCTGTGCAGGCATTATTTTGTGGGGAACCCTCAGCCCTGTGGGTGAGGGCATCAGGCCGCAGAATAATAAGCCAGCCTCTCCGCCAGCAAATCCACAAACGCTTTCCGATCGATATCCACCATCACTGTGGTATTCGGCTTGTTTCCCGTCAGCGAGTAATAGTCCACCACCGTCATTCCCTGGGTATATTTCCCCTGTGTTTCCACACCAACCCAACGCTCGACCGTGGTAAACATTTCCGGCTTCAGTAGCCAGGCGATGGTGCATGGGTCATGCAGCGGGGCGCCGTGGAATCCCCACTTCTCGGCTTTGTGATACACCATAAAGAAATCGAGCAGCTCTGCCACGGTTGTTGCAACCGGGTTACCCACAGTACGAAATCGTTCGATGTCCTGCGCCATAATTTGTGCGCGGTGGGTAACGTCCAGCCCCGCCATCACAATCGGCAGGCCCGACTGGAAGACGATTTCCGCGGCTTCCGGGTCAACAAAGATGTTGAACTCCGCGGCTGGCGTCCAGTTCCCCAGCCCCATTGCCCCGCCCATGATGACGATACGGGCGATATTGCTGTGCAGTTCAGGATGGCTGTTCAGCAGCAGCGCTACGTTGGTCTGCGGGCCGGTCGCCACCAGCGTCACGGGCTCTGCGCTTTCACGCAGAACTTTCGCCATGAGCTCGACGGCAGTGCAGTTTTGTGGTGCGAAACCCGGCTCCGGCAGCGCCGGGCCATCCAGCCCACTTTCACCGTGAACGTTATCCGCAATGATCAGCTCGCGCATTAGCGGCTTAATGGCGCCACCTGCGACCGGAATATCGGTGCGTTTTAGCAGCGTTAACATGCGCAACACGTTTCGCAGGGTTTTATCCGGCGTCTGGTTCCCTGCAGAGGAGGTGACAGCTTTTACGTCCAGTTCAGGGGAGGCAAGAGCAAGGACGAGTGCGATTGCGTCATCATGACCCGGATCGCAGTCGAGAATAATAGGCTGTGCCATGGCGTTCTCCATTCTTAGCATTATTTGTGACAAGGTTAACGCTGCGATGTGACGCCGAATAGAAAAAGAGATCTAAAGCGTGAAGCAGTGCGCAATCCACAGATTGCGCACTAAAAAGATTAATGCAAGATTTTGGCGAGGAAGTCTTTTGCACGTTCAGATTTAGGATTTGCGAAGAACTCTTCTTTCGGTGAGTCTTCAACAATTTTCCCTTCATCCATGAAGATCACACGGTTGGCCACTTTACGGGCGAAGCCCATTTCGTGCGTCACCACCATCATGGTCATCCCTTCGTGCGCCAGTTCCACCATAACGTCCAGCACTTCGTTGATCATCTCAGGATCGAGCGCGGACGTCGGCTCATCAAACAGCATCGCCACCGGATCCATGCACAGCGCACGCGCGATTGCCACGCGCTGCTGTTGGCCGCCCGAAAGCTGCGCCGGGAACTTATCCGCATGTGCAGACAGCCCGACGCGTTCCAGCAACTTCAGTCCCTTTTCACGCGCCGCTTTTTTGTCGCGCTTCAGCACTTTCACCTGCGCCAGCGTCAGGTTCTCAATGATGGAGAGGTGAGGGAACAGCTCAAAATGCTGGAACACCATCCCAACGTGGGAGCGAAGCTGGGCAAGGTTGGTTTTGCGGTCATTCACTTTGGTGCCGTTAACGACAATCTCGCCCTGCTGGACAGGTTCCAGCCCATTAACGGTTTTGATAAGCGTCGACTTACCGGAGCCGGACGGGCCACATACCACCACCACATCGCCTTTTTTCACTTCTGTTGAGCAGTCGGTCAGCACCTGAAAGTGCCCATACCATTTAGAAACATTTTTCAGGGAAATCATTATACGGTCCTTTTCTTCAGCCAGCTGACCAACAGCGATGCGCTTAAACTAATCACAAAATAGACCCCGCCTGCGAAGAGGATCATCTCAACCTGCGTTCCGTCACGTTCGCCAATGGTGGAGGCGGTACGGAAGAAGTCTGCCAGGCTCAGCACGTAGACCAAGGAGGTATCCTGGAACAGGACGATGCCCTGCGTCAGCAGCAGCGGAACCATGGCGCGAAACGCCTGCGGCAGAATAATAAGCTTCATGGACTGCCAGTGCGTCATACCGAGCGCCAGCGCAGCGCTGGACTGCCCGCGCGAGATACTCTGAATACCTGCGCGGATGATCTCGGAGTAGTAGGCGGCTTCAAACATGGAGAATGCCACCATGGCAGAGATCAGGCGGATATCGGTTTTCGGCGACAGTCCCAGCACGTTCTGTAAAAAGCCGGGAACAATCAGGTAAAACCACAACAGCACCATGACCAGTGGAATGGAGCGGAACACGTTAACGTAAGCCGTAGCAAACCAGGCGAGCGGCTTAAAGCTCGACAGGCGCATCACTGCCAGCAGGGTGCCCCAGACAATACCGACGATAATGGCGATTACGGTAATCTTTAAGGTGATCGCCAGGCCATCCAGCAGATAAGGCATGGAGGGAACAATGGAACTCCAGTCAAATTCGTACATTATTTGCCCCCCAGATTGCCCGGCAGGCGTACTTTGCGTTCAACCAGGTTCATCACCAGCATGATGAAAGCGTTAATCAGAACATAGGCGAGCGTGATTGCCGTGAAGGATTCCCATGCGTGAGCGGAGTAATCCAGCAGTTTGCCCGCCTGCGCCGCCATATCTACCAGACCAATGGTTGAGGCGATGGCCGAGTTTTTTACCAGGTTCATCATCTCGGAGGTCATCGGCGGAACGATGACGCGGTAAGCGTTAGGCAGCAGTACGTAACGGTAGGCTTGTGGCAGGGTCAGGCCCATCGCCAGTGCCGCATTCTTTTGTCCGCGTGGCAGTGACTGTATGGCGGCACGCACCTGCTCGCAGACGCGCGCAGCGGTGAACAGTCCCAGACACAGCATGGAGGAGACAAAGAATTGTACGTTAGGATCCAGCTCGGCCTTGAACCACATGCCGAGATCTTCCGGCAGCAGTTCCGGGATCACCAGATACCAGGTAAAGAACTGCACGATCAGCGGAACGTTACGGAACAGTTCCACATAGAGCGTGCCAATCGAAGAGAGAAAACGGTTAGGGACGGTACGCAGAATACCGAACAGCGAACCGACAAGAAACGCGATAATCCACGCCGTTATCGATAACGCAACGGTAACCTGAAAGCCGCTCCACAGCCAGCCGAGATAGGTGGTGTTGCCGAACGGGGCTTGTTGCAGAAAGATGCCCCAGTTCCAGTCAATTGACATAGTAAACTCCAGAAAAAAGAGGGTAGCAGCGCTACCCTCGAAGATTGGTGAGAAGCTCAATTTTTGCGCTGAGTGGGGAACGACCACTCAACGTATAGTCTGTCCATGCTTCCCGACAATCGAGAGGGCAGGAGATCCCGCCCCTGTCGTTCTAGTTAGTTAAGAGCTTTGTCGTTTGGTGATTTGAACAGCGCTTTCATGTCGTCAGACAGTTCAAAGTTCATGTTCAGGTTTTTTGGTGGAATTGGGTTCTTGAACCATTTGTCGAACCATTTTGCCGCTTCGCCAGAGGTTTGCGCCTGAGCGATGGTGTCATCGATCAGCTTTTTGAAGCCTTCATCGCCTTTACGCAGCATACAGCCGTAAGCTTCTTTCGACTGCGCAGTCCCGACGATTTCCCAGTTGTCTGGTTTCTTCGCCTTGGCGCGCTCGCCTGCCAGCAGAGCGTCATCCATCATAAACGCAACGGCACGACCGCTTTCCAGGGTACGGAAGGAGTCGCCGTGATCTTTCGCGCTGATGATGCGCATGTCCATTTTCTTCTCGTCGTTCAGCTTGTGCAGCAGCACTTCGGACGTGGTACCGGAGGTCACGACAACCGCTTTGCCTTTCAGGTCAGCAAAATCTTTGATATCGCCGCCTTTCTTCGTCAGCAGGCGGGTGCCTACAACGAAGATAGTGTCCGAGAAAGCGGCCTGTTTCTGACGCTCAAGGTTGTTGGTGGTTGAGCCACATTCAAAATCAAATGTGCCGTTTTGCAGCAGAGGAATACGGTTCTGTGAAGTGATGGGGATCAGCTTCACTTGCAGGTCAGGTTTGTTCAGCTTTTTCTTCACGGCTTCAACGATGGCGTTGGAGTAATCCTGTGAATAGCCCACGACTTTTTGCGTGTTGTCGTAGTAAGAGAACGGGACAGAAGATTCACGGTGGCCGACCACGATCACGCCGTTTTTGGCAATCTTGTCGAGAGTGCTTCCTGCTGCCGGAGCGTCTTCAGCGTGAACGATGCCCGCAGACATTCCCATAACCAGCATTGCTGTGGCCAGTTTACGTAATTGCATACCCAACTCCTTTCTTATCAGCGCCAGTGACGCTTTGATACCCATTGTGATGTTGTTATATCTCGCGCAATGCGAGTGCAGTGTTATGCAAGCTTGTTAACATTTAGTCTGGCTTAATGTAAAGATTTTGCTGCGTTATTGTTTATTTTTGCGAAGCGCGCCGCACCATTCAGAGGCAATAATCTCTCGTTGCACCGTTTCGGTGCTACCGGAGATCCATGCTGGTGCGACAAGGTTGCACGTTAAGCCAGACAGCGTTTGCGTAATTAAACAAAGCAACAGGCGTGCCAGAATTGAAGTTTAGGAGGAAATTGTCGGGTGGCGGCTGCGCCGGAGAGTAGGCCGGGTAAGGCGTAGCCGCCACCCGGCAACAGAAGGCCAGGTTATCTACGACGCTGACGCAGGCTCATCACTACGGCGGCAAAACCGAACAGCGTGGTCAGGATCCACAGCGGCCAGTTCCCGGTGCGCGCATAAGGCGTCAGGCCCGTAGCTGGCGTCACTTTCGTGGTCAGCACCTCACGGGTGAACTGCGGGATCATGGCCTGGATTTCACCCTGCGGGCCAATCACGGCGGTGATGCCGTTATTGGTGCTGCGCAACAGCGGACGTGCCAGCTCCAGAGAACGCATTCGTGCCATCTGGAAGTGCTGCCACGGGCCGATCGATTTACCGAACCACGCATCGTTTGAGATGGTCAGCAGATAGTCGGTGTCCGGGCGGAAGTTATCGCGCACCTGCTCGCCGAGGATAATCTCGTAGCAAATAGCGGCCGTCAGGGCAAAACCGTGCGCATGCAGCTGCGGCTGAACGTAAGGGCCCCGGCTGAATGAGGACATCGGCAGGTCAAAGAACGGTGCCAGTGGGCGCAGAATAGACTCCAGCGGAACAAATTCGCCAAACGGTACAAGGTGATTTTTGTTGTAACGATTGGTGGAGGTATAGCTGTATTCGCTGTCCTTACCGAGCGTAATGATCGTGTTGTACGTGTCATAGCGGTTCTGCTGATTGAGACGCGCATCCACAATTCCGGTAATCAGCGTACTGCCGCGCGCGCGCAGCAGATCGTCCATCATCTTCAGGAAGGGCTGCTGATTGATCTCCAGATCCGGGATCGCAGACTCAGGCCAGATGATGAGCTGCGATTTGCCCATCACCTTTTCAGTGGCATTGGCGTAGATTTTCAGCGTGTTCAGCAGCTGATTCTCATCCCATTTCAATGACTGCGGGATATCGCCCTGTATCAACGATACCTGCGTGGCGCGCGCGGGCTCCAGCGTGAACCACTGGATATAACGCAGTGGGAAAGGCAGGGCAAACAGGATTAACGCGGCAACCAGCGGCTTCCAGTTACGTGTCACCAGAGCCAGCACCAGCAGGCCGCTGACCGCCATGAGCAGGAAGTTAATCGCCTCCACGCCCATGACGGGAGCCAGACCTTTCAGCGGGCCGTCCACCTGGCTATAGCCGAACTGCAACCACGGGAAGCCGGTCAGTACCCAGCCGCGCAGAAATTCGGTGATTTGCCAGACAACGGGAGCCGCTATCGCGACGCGCAGCCAGGTCGTTTTAGGCCACAGACGAGATAGAATACCGGCGAACAGGCCAGTGTAGAGCGAAAGATAGGCGGCGAGCAGCACAACCAGGAAGACGTTAACCGGCCCCGGCATTCCGCCAAATTGCGCGATACTGACGTAGACCCAGTTGATACCAGAGCCAAACAGCCCCAGCCCCCAGAGGTAGCCTATGGCCGCGGCCTGTACCGGACGACGGTTCAGGGTAAGACCCTGTAGCCCCATCAGGGAGAGAATAGCGGCTGGCCAGATATCGTAAGGAGAAAAAGCCAGCGTACCGCTGGCTCCGAGTAACAGCGCCAGCAGCAAACGGACGCGCTGGCGTTCAAAGAGTGGGGCAAATGCCATTTACATTAATCTTCCAGTTTTGGCACCGGTGAGTCGTCCGGCATTCTGACATGAACCTGAATAATACGTCGGCTGTCAGCCATTGCGACCTTGAACTGGTAACCATCGATGTCAACGGTTTCACCGCGGGCCGGAAGATGGCCGAAGGCCTGCATCACCAGACCACCAATGGTGTCCACTTCTTCATCGCTGAAGCTGGTGCCAAAGGTGTCATTGAAGTCTTCAATGGAGGCCAGCGCGCGCACGGTCCAGGTGTGGCGGCTCAGCTGACGGAAGTCGATATCCTCTTCTTCGTCATACTCATCTTCGATTTCGCCCACGATCAGCTCAAGGATGTCTTCGATTGTGACCAGACCGGAAACGCCACCAAATTCATCAATAACAATCGCCATGTGATAGCGCTGGGAGCGAAACTCCTTCAGCATCCGATCCACACGTTTACTTTCCGGCACAACCACGGCCGGGCGTAACACTTTTTCCATACTGAAGGCTTCGGCATCGCTGCGCATAAACGGCAGCAGATCTTTCGCCATCAAAATCCCTTCGATGTGATCTTTGTCTTCGCTGATGACCGGGAAACGTGAGTGAGCCGATTCGATAATCACATCGAGGCACTCGTCCAGCGTCTGGTTGCGTTTCAGGGTAATCATCTGCGAGCGGGGGATCATGATGTCGCGGACGCGCTGGTCGGCGATGTCCATCACCCCTTCGAGCATTTCGCGCGTATCTTCGTCGATAAGGTCGTTCTGCCCGGAATCACGAATCAGCTCCAGCAGTTCGTCACGGTTTTTCGGTTCGCCGTGGAAAAGCTGGTTCAGGATGAGGGAGAAAAATCCCTTTTTAGTGGTTGTCGTGTCGCTACTGTGTGAATTGTCGTCGCTCATGGCGTTTGTTAAGGGTTCTCTTGTTAGTTCAACGTTAACCGCCGCGCTATGTCCCTGCGCGGCGGCATGGTAGTCAGTGACTGACTATTCTTTCTCGGCAATGTACGGATCCTCATAGCCCAGAGCAAGCATTATCTCTGTCTCGAGGGATTCCATCTCTTCCGCTTCGTCATCTTCAATATGGTCGTAACCCAGAAGATGCAGGCTACCGTGCACCACCATGTGTGCCCAGTGCGCTTCCAGCGGCTTTTGCTGCTCTTTGGCTTCCTGCTCAACCACCTGACGGCAGATGATCAGATCGCCCAGCAGCGGCATCTCAATGCCCGGAGGGGCTTCGAATGGGAAAGAGAGCACATTGGTCGGCTTATCTTTCCCGCGATAGGTCAGGTTGAGCTCATGGCTTTCTGCTTCATCCACCAGGCGAATCGTGACCTCTGATTCTTCCTGAAACTGGGGGATAACGGCATCCAGCCATTTCTGAAACTGTGCCTCTTCTGGCATGCCGGAATTATCTTCACAGGCCAGCTGTAAATCGAGGATCACCTGACTCATTTCTGTTCATGCTCCTGCGCTTCGCGCTTACGTTCTGCGGCCAGCTCGGCCCTGCGCTTCTGATCTGCCTCTTCCCAGGCCTCATAAGCGTTAACGATACGCGCGACCACCGGGTGGCGTACCACGTCTTCGCTGTGGAAGAAGTTGAAGCTGATTTCGTCTACCTCGGCCAGCACTTCGATGGCGTGACGCAGACCCGATTTGGTGTTACGCGGCAGGTCAATCTGGGTGACGTCACCGGTGATAACCGCTTTCGAGTTAAAGCCAATACGCGTCAGGAACATCTTCATTTGTTCGATGGTGGTGTTCTGGCTCTCATCCAGAATGATGAACGCGTCGTTAAGTGTACGCCCACGCATGTAGGCCAGCGGGGCCACTTCAATCACGTTACGTTCAATGAGCTTTTCAACTTTCTCGAAGCCGAGCATTTCGAACAGCGCGTCGTACAGCGGGCGCAGGTAGGGGTCCACTTTCTGACTTAAATCGCCCGGCAGGAAGCCGAGTTTCTCACCGGCTTCTACAGCAGGGCGGGTCAGCAGGATACGGCGGATCTCCTGACGCTCAAGTGCATCGACCGCAGCAGCAACGGCCAGATAGGTTTTACCCGTACCCGCCGGACCCACGCCAAAGGTGATGTCATGGTCGAGAATGTTGGCGATGTACTGTGCCTGGTTCGGGGTACGAGGCTTAATCACGCCGCGTTTGGTTTTGATGTTGATGGCTTTGCCATAGTCCGGCACGCTTTCCGCGCTCTGCTCAAGCACGCGCGCCTCTTTGATGGCCAGGTGGATCTGTTCAGGTTCAATATCCTGGATCTCACCGCGCATCGGGGCGGTATCAACATACAGGCTGCGGAGAATATCTGCCGCGGCGTTGACGCAGATTGGGCGTCCGGTGAGTTTGAAATGGTTATCGCGACGATTGATTTCGATACCCAGACGTCGCTCCAGTTGTTTGATGTTGTCATCAAACGGCCCGCACAGGCTCAGCAGGCGAGCGTTGTCTGCGGGCTCAAGGCTAATTTCACGCGTATCTATGTTCAAACTGTTCCTCTTTATTTGGTTAACTGACCTGTGGCCACACGGCGTAATAAAACGGTCATTACCGAAATTATTCACGCCATAGAATAAAGGCGCAAGCGTTGCGGTAGATATTGGGGGTGATGAGAGGAAATACAAGGCCTGCCGGACAGGCAGGCCAGAGGGATCAGGGCTGGTAAATACCTACGCCAGAATCGTTGACTTTACGGGTGCGAGAGATAACGGATTCCGGAGTCTGTGCAATACGCAGACCCATTTCGTCCTCAGTGCGTACCACCTTCCCGCGCAGCGAGTTCGTGAGCACTTCGACAATCTCGACGTCCACAAACTTACCAATCATGTCCGGGGTGCCTTCAAAATTCACCACGCGGTTATTTTCGGTTCGACCAGACAGTTCCATGATGCTCTTACGGGAAGTGCCTTCCACCAGAATACGCTGGACAGTGCCGAGCATTCGACGGCTCCAGGCGTTGGCCTGCTGGTTGATACGCTCCTGCAAAATATACAGACGCTGCTTTTTCTCTTCTTCCGGCACATCGTCAACCATATCGGCCGCTGGGGTGCCCGGGCGTGCTGAGAAGATGAAGCTGTAGCTGACGTCGAAATTCACCTCGCCGATGAGCTTCATGGTGCGCTCGAAGTCATCAGCGGTTTCGCCAGGGAAGCCGACGATAAAGTCGGAGCTAATCTGGATATCCGGGCGCGCTTCACGCAGCTTGCGGATGGTGGACTTATACTCCAGCACCGTATGTGGACGACCCATCAGGTTCAGCACGCGGTCAGAGCCGCACTGGATCGGCAGGTGCAGGAAGCTCACCAGCTCTGGCGTATCGCGATAGACGTCAATAATGTCGTCGGTAAATTCCATCGGATGGCTGGTGGTAAAGCGAATGCGGTCAATGCCGTCAATCGCCGCCACCAGACGCAGCAGTTCAGCAAAGCTGCCAGTGGTGCCGTCGTAGTTTTCCCCGCGCCAGGCGTTCACGTTCTGGCCCAGCAGGTTCACTTCGCGTACGCCCTGCGCGGCAAGCTGCGCGATTTCAAACAGGATATCGTCTGCCGGGCGGCTCACTTCTTCACCGCGGGTGTAAGGTACCACGCAGTAAGTACAGTATTTGTTGCAGCCTTCCATGATGGAGACGAAGGCGGTCGGGCCATCAGCGCGCGGCTCTGGCAGACGGTCAAATTTCTCGATCTCCGGGAAACTCACGTCAACCACCGGGCTACGGCTGCCGCGAACCTGATTAATCATCTCTGGCAGGCGGTGCAGGGTCTGAGGGCCAAAAACGATATCCACATAGGGGGCTCTCTGCCGGATCAGCTTACCTTCCTGCGATGCGACGCAGCCACCCACGCCAATGATCAGGTCCGGATTTTTCCGTTTGAGAAGCTTCCAGCGGCCTAACACATGAAAGACTTTTTCCTGTGCTTTTTCACGAATTGAACAGGTGTTCAGCAGCAGCACATCGGCTTCTTTCGCATTTTCAGTCAGCTGGTATCCGTGGGTGGTATCCAGCAGATCGGCCATCTTAGATGAATCGTATTCGTTCATCTGACAGCCCCAGGTTTTTATATGGAGTTTTTTAGTCATCGACTTGCTCAGCTCAGGATTGCAAGCCGCGTATTGTAATGCTTTGGTGCGGTTGTGACCAGTATGAAGGTTGTCAACCTCAGGGCCGCAAAAATCCGGTAAACTTAAGGTATTCTCCAATAAGGAATAGTGACCATGACACTCCTGAACACCGAAGTTGCCGTTGTTGGCGGCGGTATGGTCGGCGGCGCACTGGCGCTGGGGCTGGCGCAGCAGGGATTTGACGTAACCGTTATTGAACAGGCGGCTCCGCCGGTATTCGATCCTGCCAGCCAACCGGACGTGCGTATTTCCGCCATCAGCGCGTCCTCTGTTGATCTGCTTCGCGGGCTGGGCGTCTGGGAGGCGGTGCTGGCGATGCGCGCGCACCCCTACAGCCGTCTTGAAACCTGGGAGTGGGAAAATGCTCACGTCTCGTTTGACGCCGCCGAGCTGAAACTGCCGCGTCTGGGCTATATGGTGGAAAACAACGTGCTCCAGCAGGCGCTCTGGCAGGCGCTGGAGGCGCACCCGAAGGTGACGCTGCGCGTTCCGGACTCGCTGAAAGCCCTGCATCGTCATGAAGGTGGATATCTCCTGACGCTGGATAACGACGATGAGCTGGCCGTAAAGCTGGTGGTGGGGGCGGATGGCGCGAACTCGCAGGTCAGGCAGATGGCAGGCATTGGGATCCATGCCTGGCAGTATCACCAGTCCTGCATGCTGATCACCGTGCAGTCAGAAAACGCGCCGGGCGAAAGCACCTGGCAGCATTTTACGCCGAACGGCCCGCATGCATTCTTACCGTTGTTTGATAACTGGGCTTCGCTGGTGTGGTACGACAAGCCGGCGCGCATTCGACAGTTGCAGGGGCTGTCCATGGAACAGTTGCAGCGCGAAATCCGCCAGCACTTCCCGCGCCGTCTGGGTAACGTGACCCCGGTTGCCGCTGGCGCATTCCCGCTGATGCGACGCCATGCGTTGCAGTATGCCCGTGAAGGGCTGGTCCTGGTGGGAGACGCGGCGCACACCATTCATCCGCTGGCGGGGCAGGGGGTTAACCTGGGATACCGTGACGTCGATGCGTTACTGGATGTGCTGGGTAACGCTCGCGCCCACGCGGAAGCCTGGGCCAGCCATGAGGTACTGAAGCGCTACCAGACGCGCCGTATGGCGGATAACTTCATTATGCAGTCGGGGATGGATCTGTTCTATGCCGGGTTCAGCAATGACGTGGGTCCGGTGCGGATATTGCGCAATATTGGATTGATGGCAGCGGAACGTGCCGGTGGTCTGAAGCGTCAGGCACTGAAATACGCCCTCGGACTCTAATCTTTATTCCCTCTCCCCGTGGGCTGAGGGTTCCCCACAAATTAATGCGAGCACTGAGCAATCCCCTCGCCCCTCCGGGGAGAGGGTTAGGGTGAGGGGAACATACGGCGGTGG